>CADECN010000046.1 GCA_902825785.1 uncultured Hyphomicrobium sp.
TGCTGCGCGACCAGGGCTACGCGACCGGCCAGTTCGGCAAGAACCACCTCGGCGATCTCAACAAGCACCTACCGACGGTGCACGGCTTCGACGAGTTCTTCGGCAACCTCTATCACCTCAATGCCGAGGAAGAGCCGGAGATGGACAATTATCCGACCGACAAGGATATCCCGAATTTCAAGGAGAGGTTCGGCCCACGCGGCGTGATTCACTCCTGGGCGACCGACAAAGACGACACAACCGATATGCCGCGCTGGGGCAAGGTCGGTAAACAGAAGATCGAGGACACCGGCCCACTTAATACAAAGCGGATGGAGACTTGCGACGACGAGTTCGTGGCGGCGGCCATCGACTTCATCAAGCGGCAGGAAAAGGCCGGCAAGCCCTGGTTCGTGTGGCTCAACACCACGCACATGCATTTCATCACGCACACGAAGTCGAAAAGCATCGGCCAAGCCGGCCGGTGGCAGTCGCCCTATCACGACACCATGATCGATCACGACAAGAATGTCGGCCAGATGCTCGATCTGCTCGATCAACTCGGCATCGCTGACAACACCTTCGTGCAGTACTCGACCGACAACGGGCCGCATCGCAACTCATGGCCGGATGGCGGCATGACGCCGTTCCGCTCCGAGAAGAACACGAACTGGGAAGGCGCATTCCGCGTCCCGCTGCTGATCCGCTGGCCGGGCCACGTCAAGCCCGGTTCGGTCGCCAACGGCATCGTGCAGCACCACGACTGGCTACCGACCTTTGTCGCTATGGCTGGTGGTTCCGGCGTCGTCGAGCAGCTCAAGAAAGGCTACAAGGCGGGCGACGGACGCACCTACAAGAACCACATCGATGGGTTCGACCTGACCGACTACATCACCGGCAAGGCCAAGGAGAGCCCGCGCAACGTCTTCTTCTACTTCAGTGACGACGGCGATGTTCTCGCGCTGCGGTATGACAATTGGAAGATGACATTCATGGAGCAGCGCTGCCGAGGCACCATGCAGGTCTGGGCCGAGCCGTTCGTCAAGCTGCGCCTGCCAAAAATATTCAACCTGCGCACCGACCCGTACGAGTTCGCCGACGTCACGTCGAACGTGTACTGGGACTGGCTGATCCACAACGCCTACTTCATCTACGCGGCGCAGACCGGCGTCGCGAAATTCCTGGAAACCTTCAAGGAGTTTCCGCCCGCGCAGCATCCAGGCAGCTTCACGGTCGAAGACGCGCATAGCGCTCTTGAGAATGCCGCGAGCGGTGCGAACCACTGAGGCGCTTTGGATGAGCGGCTCGCATATCGCGGGCCGCTCATTGGGAGACCCCCGATGTCCAACCGCTCAGATTTTGCGAAACGACAGCATGTTGATGGCGCGAGCCATCGACATGTACCGTTTGCTGCACGGTTCGTGATAGTCGCCGGTCAGCCCGTGAAAGCCGTGCGGATCGGTTTCGAAACGAACACGGACGCTGCGTTGGTCCGAACTGATGGCCTGCTTGCAGCTCTTGCAGCAGGGACCGCGGGGCATTCCACCGCCACTGGCGGGCATCAGATTAAATGCCATGAAGCTTTCCCCCGAAAGTCTTCCGTCGATGTCACACGCTCGCATAGGCAAAGCCATTGTCCAACGCGATTTTGGTCGCAGGCTGTGGACAGAGGCGCCGACGGCGGCGGCACGTTGTTTTGCAAGGGGTGTTCGCCATGAGCGACGCCCTTTCTTCATGGCGCGACGGACCCGCGCGAACCGAAATCCTCGATTTCATCGCCCGTATCACGCGGCGTAGCAGCCCCGACTATGTTGCTCCCGAGGCGCGTATCGCCACGTTCGATAACGACGGAACGCTGTGGTGCGAGTACCCCGCGCAGGCACAGGTTTTCTTTGCCCAGTGGCGGCTGAAGGCGCTGGCGGAGAAAGACCCCGGTCTTGCGGCGCGCCAGCCCTTCAAGGCGTTTCTCGAACGAGACATGAAGACGATCCACGAGCTGGGCAAGAAGGCCGCGTTCGAGCTGGCCTTCACGACGCACGCAGGCATGACCGAAGAGGCGTTCGAAGAGATCGCCCGCGCGTTCTTCGCCGTCACAAGGCACCCGACGCTGGGTCGCCCCTTCAACGTGCTGGTCTATCGCCCTCAAATCGAACTACTCAACTTGCTTCACGAAAACGAATTCAAGACGTTCATCGTATCCGGCGGCGGTGTCGATCTCATTCGCGCCTTCGCCGAAGACGCATACGGTATTCCGCGCGAACGCGTCATCGGTTCGAGCGTCAAAACGCGCTTCGAATCTCAAGGTGCCGCCGCCGATTTGATGAAGCTCGCGGAGCTCAACAGCTTCGACGACCGCGAGGCGAAACCGCAGAACATCGGATTGCACATCGGCCGGCGGCCGATCCTCGTGTTCGGCAACTCTGACGGCGATCTGGCGATGATGCGCTACGCGAAGGCCGGCCGCGGACCGCGGATGGCGCTCCTTCTCCACCACGACGACGGCGAGCGCGAGTTCGCCTACGACCGCGAATTCAAACTGAGCCCGTTGTCCGAGGCGCTCGACAAGGCCGCCGACTTCGGGATCACGGTGGTCAGCATGAAGCGTGATTGGAAGGCCGTCTTTGCGGAAGAATCGCCGTTGAAAATGCAAGCCGCGGGCTAGGAGCGCGGGCGAATGGAAGAGACGCTCACCCTTCTGACACGCCAAGCCATTGCGATCATCGATCTGATGGCATTGGCGATCGTTGTCTTCGGCACCGCGGAGGCGTTCATTTCAGCCATCAAGCTGCTCGTGACCTCGGCCGACGGGCATCAGCGCCGGGACGTCTGGCTTCGCTACGCGCGCTGGCTGGTGGCGGGCCTCACGTTCCAGCTCGCCGCCGACATCCTCGAGACATCCATCACTACTGGCTGGGAGGCGGTCGCGCGACTGGCCCTGATAGCCGTCGTGCGCACGTTCCTGAATTTCTTTCTGGAGCGAGACCTCGCCGAGGTGCGAGCGCGCCAACATGAAGTTCCACAGAAAGTAGTTCCACAGACATAAGAGGATCGTCATGTGGGTTGCACGCAAGGTCGTATTCCAAAGGCACTTATTTTTCATCCTCCTGCTCGCCGGGATGGCGGCTGCCCTGCACGCCGCCCGCGCCGACACCGACCCGCTGCCGTCGTGGAACGAGGGCGCAGCAAAGCAGAACGTCATCGACTTCGTCGTCAGGGTGACGAAGGACGGCGGCGCGGACTTTGTGCCCCAAGCACAACGCGTCGCCGTTTTTGATAACGACGGCACGCTCTGGGCCGAACAGCCGGTGTATTTCCAGCTTGCGTTTGCCATGGACACGATCAAGTCGCTCGCGCATCTGCACCCAGAGTGGTCGACGAAACAACCTTTCAAGGCGGTCATAGAGGGCGATCATAAAGCACTGGCAGAGTCGGGTGACGACGGCCTGCAGACGATTTTGGCGACGACTCATGTGGGCATGTCGACCGACACATTCGGAGACCTGGTTGATGCATGGATGCTGTCCGCCGAGCACCCGCGCTTCAAGCGCCCCTACAACACTCTCGTGTATCAGCCGATGCTTGAGCTGCTGTCATACCTCCGGGTCAATGGCTTCAAGACGTTCATTGTATCGGGCGGCGGCGTCGAATTCATGCGGCGCTTCGCGGAAGAAACCTACGGGATTCCGCCCGAGCAGGTCGTCGGCTCGTCCGGAGTCGTCAAGTACGAGATCGACAACGACGGCAAGCCGTCGCTGGTCAAGGAAGCCAAGGTCGAGTTCGTCGACGATGGTCCGGGTAAACCGGTCGGCATAAATCGTTTCATCGGCCGCCGGCCCATCGCGGCCTTCGGAAACTCCGACGGCGATTTGCAGATGCTGCAATGGACCTGCAGCGCGCCTGGCGCTCGCTTCTGCCTTTATGTCCACCACACCGATGCCGATCGCGAGTGGGCGTATGACCGTAACTCGCGCATCGGCAAGCTCGACAAGGGTCTCGACGAGGCAGCAGCCAAAGGCTGGACCGTCGTCGATATGAAGCAGGATTGGAAGAGCGTGTTCCCGCCAGATAAGTGAGGAAATCCACCATGGCCACAGCCACGCGTCTAGCAAAACTATCGGCTCTCTTTACCGCAATAGGTCTATCAGTCCTCCCAATGACGACGGCGCCGCGCGCCGAAAGCATTTCGCCCGACGAAGCCCACGCCATCGCCGTCGATGCGTATACGTACTTCTACCCGCTCGTAACCATGGATGTTACGCGGCTTCAGCTGACAAACGGAGAGGCTGGCGAACTCATCGGACCGATGAACACGTTCGTGAACGTGAAGACTTTCCCGTCTGCTGAGACGCGCGCGGTCGTGCGCCCCAACTTTGACACGCTCTATTCGAGTGGCTGGCTCGACCTGACGTCCGGACCTGTCATCGTGTCGGCAGCGGATACGGGGGGACGCTTCTATCTTCTGCCCATGCTCGACATGTGGTCCGACGTGTTCGCGTCTCCCGGATCGCGGACGACGGGCACTAGGGCGGCGAATTTCCTGCTGGCCGCTCCCGGCTGGATATCCAGTGCCGAGCTGCCAAGCGGCGTCCAGCGCATCAACGCGCCGACACCGTACGTCTGGATAATCGGCCGCACGAAAACTGATGGTCCGGCAGACTATGAGGCCGTTCACAAAATCCAGGCCGGATACACGATCACGCCGCTCTCCGAATGGGGCAAGACCCCGACGCCGGTGGTGGCGAAGATCGACCCCTCGGTCGACATGAAAACGCCTCCGAAGACGCAGGTCGACACGATGCCGGCCTCCACTTATTTCGCATACGCTGCCGAACTCCTGAAGCTTCATCCTCCGCACATCACCGACCAGCCCATCTTGGCGCGGATGCAACGCATCGGCATCTCGTCAGGCAAGAGCTTCGACTTGTCTGGACTCGATCCTGCCGTGCAAAAGGCGATCGAGAGCGCGCCTGCCGACGCGCAAAAACTCATGGAATGGAAGGTCGCGACCCTTGCCCGTGTCGCCAACGGCTGGTCGATGAATACCGACACCATGGGTGTCTACGGCAATTACTATTTGAAGCGCGCGATCGTCGCGCAAGTCGGCCTCGGTGCTAATTTGCCCGAGGACGCGATCTATCCTCTGAATCTCGGCGACGAGAGCGGCAAGCCGCTGGACGGTGCCAATAAATACAAAACACGTTTGACAAGGCCGCGCTGCCGCCTGTCGAGGCGTTCTGGTCGATCACGCTCTATGACCCGCAAGGCTTCCAGGTCGCAAATGCCCTCAACCGTTTCGCAGTCTCGAGTTGGATGCCATTCAAGACCAACGCCGATGGTTCGCTCGACCTTTATATCCAGAACCAGAGCCCGGGTCCTGGCCAGGAAGCGAACTGGCTGCCTGCGCCCGAGGGGCAATTCAATCTGACAATGCGTCTCTACGGGCCGAAGTCGGACGCGCTCACTGGGAAATGGAACCCACCTCCCGTGAGGCGCTTCGTAGCGGCAGCTGACGCACGATAGGAGGCTGAGCAACGCGCAAACGAGGCCGCTGCGGAAGCCTTACGTTCGTCGAATGAAGTGCGACTGGGAAGTAACTAGCGAGCTGGGAGTAGAGAATATGGGCGAGCCAACCGACTATGCACTCGATCGGCGCATTCTGCTGTTCGCGGGAGCGACGCTCTCGGCTGCGCCAGTGTTTGGCGCCGGCACGAAATCCGACGCCTACGCCCAAGCCTCGTCACTGAACCCCCAACCTTTGCCGCCGTCGCCGGAGTGGGCGCGCGCCTTGCCGCCCGGACCGGACACCAGCGTCAAGATCACCGAGGCCTACGCGGAAATGATTGCGCGCGACGCCTATTTCTGGGCGTGGCCGATGGTCAATATCTTCAACCGCCGCCAGGCGTTCAAGGATGCGCCCGAGCCGATGCTGTCGGGCCCCGTACCGATCGCGCCGCTCAACAAGTTCGGCATGCTCACCGACTACATCGAGCCGGAAGAACGGCTCGTGGCCTGTCCCAATCAGGACGTGGTGTACGGCGCCGGTTCGCTAGCGCTCGATCTTTCGCCGGTGGTGGTTCAGGTGCCGGATTTCGGCGGCCGCTTCTGGGTCTATCAGATGGTCGATCTACGCACCGACGGCTTCGTACAGCTTGGCAAGATGTACGCAACGACGCCGGGCTTCTACCTGCTGGTCGGCCCGAACTGGCAGGGCGATATTCCCAAAGGCATCACGAAGATTTTTCGCTCGCCGACCAACACCGGCTTCGTCGCACCGCGCGTGTTCCAGGACGACACGCCGGAAGACAAGAAGGCGATCCAGAGCGTGCTGCAATGGATCATGATGTATCCGCTGGCCGAATACGACGGCACGATGAAGAGCACGGACTGGAGCAAGCTGAAGAAAATCCCGGCGTCGGCGACCGGAGACGCAGAATCAAAATGGGTGTTTCCGGAGAAGTTTTTCGACGAGCTTCCGGCCGTGCTCGATGATGCTCCCCCGTTGCCGGGTGAGGAGGCCCGCTACGGCCAGATGCGCGCGTTGCTGGAGGCGATCAAGCAAAATCCGGCACTGAAGGAGCCGTTGATCAAAGCGGTCGCTGAGGTCGACGAAGAGATCGTCAAGCCGCTATTCCAGTTTCGCAACTGGGGCCAGCAGCTTCCACACCACTGGAGCACGATCTCGAACGAGGCCGCCTTCGGCACCGATTACTTCACCCGCACGGCGGCGGCAAAGTCTAACATCCTGGTCAACTCACCCAACGAAACAAAATATTTCTATCAGGATCTCGATGAGAGTGGTGCGCGTCTCAACGGCGCCAGCGCCTACACCGTCACCTTTGCGAAGGATCAGACGCCGCCGGTCAACGGCTTCTGGTCGCTCACCCTCTACAACGAGCACCATTTCTTCGCGCCCAACGAGATCAAGCGCTACTCCACCGGAACGAAGAATAAGGGACTGAAAGCTAATCCCGACGGTTCGCTGACGATATATGTGCAGGCGGACGCGCCCTCGCAGCGCGACAACTGGCTGCCCGCACCGAAGGGTAGCGACTTCACGCTTTATATTCGCGCCTACTGGCCGAAGTCCGCAGTCATGGACGGCACATGGACGCCGCCTGCGGTGGTGAAGGTATGAATCATACAGTTGGAATTCGACGGACTGCAGCAATGAGAGAAATTGCTCTCGCTTTCTTGGCGCTGATTTTCACGACGGGTTCGCTATCCGCACAAGCCCTCGGCACCAAGCCCGACGAACAAACCGTCAAGGACGCCTACATCTACTTGCTCGGCCGCGCGCTCACGATCCGGCAGGAGCATATGGACCGTGGCGGTCAGGGCTTTTCTTACAATGCGATCAAATACAATCCGCTCGGCTCGGCGGATTTCGTCAATCCCAATTTCGATGTCGCCTACCTCGAAGCCTGGGTGGCCGTGGACGAAAACACGCCCGCGATCCTCGAGGTGCCGGAGGTGAGGGGCCGCTACTATACGGCGCAAATCCTCGACGAGTGGGGCGAGGTGGTCGCCAACATCAACGAACGGATTTTTCCCTCGAAGCCCTTCGGCAAGTTTGCACTGCTGAAGCCAGGCTCGCATGCCGATATCCCGGCCGACGCTTCCCCGATCTATCTACATTCAAGCAAGGCCAAATTGCTCGGCCGTGTGGAACGGAAGGGCGACGACGAAGGTGCGGTTAGACTTCAGAAGCAGTTCAAGCTGAGTTCGGCAGGGACGCCGCGGATCGCCGACCCGCCGGCTATTCCGACGTTCAACAACGAGACGCTTATCGGCGTCGAGATCTTCGACGATCTCGACGGCAAATTATCGAGCGCGCTGGATGTCTCGCCCAACGCCGCAAGCATGCAGCAGAAGGCGCGCGCGGTGGCGGCTTATGCCGGGTCGAGCCCCGATGCGCGCGCCGCCATAGATGCGCAGATCAAGAAGATCGTTCCCGACTTCAGGGTCTATGCCGTAACGCAATCCGCTCCGACGCGCGAGCACTGGACTGGCGGAATGTCGGCCGGAAATTACGGCGCGAATTTCTGGCTACGGACTTCGGTCAACTATGCCGGCATCTGGGCCAATTCCATTGACGAGGTGACCTATTTCGTCGCGAGTTCGGACTCCGAGGGCCAGCCGCTGAACGGCAGCAATAGCTATGTGATTCACTTCCCGGCCGAAAACCTGCCAGACAAAGTAGTGGGTGCCTATTGGTCGGTGATCCTGGTCAGCGTGCCGGACTACCGCGTCGTGCCGAACTCGCTCAATAGATTCAACTTTAATAACCATTCGCCGCTGCAAAAAGAGGCCGACGGCTCGCTGAAGATCGGACTCGGCGCAAAGCAGACAGAAGGTGTGCCGGAATCGAACTGGCTTCCGGCTCCAGAAGGCAAGCCGTTCTCGCTCACCTTCCGCACCTACGTGCCGAAAGACATCGTCAGGAGGGGTCAGTGGCAACCCGCGGCGGTGACGATGGTGAAGTGATGGTCGCGAGGCCGAAAGATCGGAGCTCAGTGAAGGACAAGCAACGGAACGGTTTCGAAAGGAGTGTGCCATGAAGACGAAGGCGAAAAAAACCAACGGCGACGATCACTCCGCCGCCGGAACGCCGAATGTGCTGCCACGCCCGGACTTTCATTTCCCCGGTGAGATCGGCAGGACGTATCTCGAATCTGATCCCGCGCAGTTTCCCAAGCCAGTGGCTGCTCCCGAGGGTGCCCCAAACATACTGTTGATCCTGATCGATGATTGCGGGTTCGGACAGTTCGGCACATTCGGCGGTGGAATTCCTTCTCCCACCATGGACAAGCTTGCGGCCGAGGGGCTGCGCTACAACCACTTCCATACGACCGCCCTCTGCATCCCGACGCGTGCAGCATTGATTACGGGGCGCAATCATCACTCGGCCGCTTTCGCGGGCATTACCGAGCTTGCTACAGGCTACGACGGCTACACTTGCATTCTGCCCCGCAGTTGCGGAACCGTGGGCGAGGTGCTGCGCCAAAACGGCTACATGACCGCCTGGATCGGCAAGAACCACAACACGCCGCCGTGGGAGACGAGCGCGGCCGGACCGTTCGATCGCTGGGCCAACGGTCTCGGGTTCGATTACTTCTACGGCTTCAACGCCGGTGACATGAACCACTGGAACCCAATTCTCTACGAGAACCGCAATCTTGTTCCCGCGTCCTCTGATCCCGACTATCACCTGACCACCGACCTAGCGGACAAATCGATTGCGTGGGTGCGGCAAGCCAAAAGCATTGCACCAGATCGGCCCTACTTCCTGTACGTGGCGACAGGTGCCACGCATGCACCGCATCACACGCCCGAAGACTGGATCGCCAAATTCAAAGGCAAATTCGACAGCGGATGGGATGCCTATCGCGAGGCGACGCTCGCGCGGCAAAAGAAGCTCGGCGTTGTTCCGAAGGATACCAAGCTGACGGCGCGCTCTAAGGGGTTGCCGGCCTGGGACACGCTCAACGCCGACCAGAAGCGCGTCTATTCCCGTATGATGGAGGTCTTCGCTGGTTATGCCGCCCACTGCGACCACGAACTCGGCCGTGTCGTGGACGCATGTAAGCAGCTCCCCGACGCCGACAACACCCTGATCATCTACATCGCCGGTGACAACGGGGCGAGCGCCGAAGGCGGCCTTGAGGGCTCACTCTGCGAGAACATGTTCTTCAACGGTTTCGCGGAGAAGTGGCAGGACAACCTCAAAGCCATCGACGAGTTGGGCGGGCCGAAGCACTTCAACCACTTCCCGTCCTCATGGGCGCACGCAATGAACACGCCGTTCCAGTGGACAAAGCAGGTGGCCAGCCACTTCGGCGGCACGCGCAATCCGATGATTGTCTCGTGGCCAGACCGCATCAAGGACAAGGGCGGCCTGCGCGAGCAGTTCCTGCACACCATCGACATTGTGCCGACCATCTATGAGGTGTGCGGCATCACTCCGCCCACTGAGCTCGACGGTGTGCAGCAAAAGCCGATCGAAGGCGTGAGCTTCGCTTACACGTTCGACGACGCCAAGGCCGAGAGCAAACGCAAAACTCAATACTTCGAGCTGGCTTGCAACCGCGGGCTCTATCACGACGGTTGGATGGCCTCGTCGCCCTCGTTCGTGCCGTGGGATCCGAACCGCCAGGACTGGGATCCCGACAAGGCACCATGGGAACTCTACAAGATCGACGAGGACTTCTCCCAGGCGAACGATCTGGCAAAGAAGTATCCCGAGAAGCTGCGCCAGCTTCAGGACATGTGGTGGGTGGAAGCGTCGAAATACCAGGTGCTGCCGCTGGACTGGCGCGGCACCATACGCATGAACGCGGAAGCGATGGGACGCCCGAGCCTCACCCGCGGCCGCACGACAATGACCTACTATCCAGGCACCATCGGCCTGCCCGACGCCGCATCACCATCCATGTGCAACAAGTCATGGACGATCACGGCGGAGATCGAAGTGCCGGACGGCAAGGCCGAGGGTATGGTCGTCACGCACGGCGGCCTGGAAGGCGGTTATGGGCTCTACCTGCGCGACGGGAAGCCGGTCTTCGTCTACAATTTCCTGAGCGTCGAGCGGACCACGTTGACTGCCGATAAGCCGTTGCCGAAGGGCAAATGCACGCTTGCCGTCAACTTCGACTACGACGGCGGCGGCATGGGCAAGGGCGGAACGCTCACCATGACCGCCAACGGCAAGACGATCGCGCAGGGGCGTCTCAACCGCACCATCCCGATCCAGTTCTCGCTCGGCGAAGGCCTCGATATCGGCATGGATATCGGGTCGCCGATTGATTTCACCTACACGCTTCCTTTCGCGTTCACCGGCAAGATCGAAAAAGTAACGATTGAACTCAGGCCTGAGAAGGAGGCTACCGCCAAGCCGAAGAAGGCGGCCTGAGGATGCGTTCGACTAAGCAACATCGGAGTGCGCGATGCGTGCGAATTCGCCAGTCGCGTCGACGCTCCTTCTCAGTCTGATTGAGCTTCGCAGGAGGCGGCTGGAACGTCGCCGCTTGAATACACCAACTGAATGCTAGGAGAGCTCACATGAAGACGAAGTTGGCATGCGCTTCGGTCGGAACTACGCCGTTCATCTCTATCGCCCTCGCGCGGAAATTCTAGACGGCGACTGGAAGTTTCCGGCCCCACAGCCGGTGAGCTGACTATATCGACTTCAATGGTGGAGGCCAAATCATGCAAGCCGGCGCGGTGGTAGGACAAGCGAGCTTCGATGCGCTCTGGTGGCTCTGCTTCTTCATTGTTATCGGCCTGTTCATCGCGATTGCCTACCTCATCTATTGGCTCGGCAAGCTGCCGGGCGAGACCGCGCACGCGCGCGGACATCCGCAAGCGGCGGCGATCACAGTATGCGGCTGGCTCGGGCTAGTGGTCCTGCCGCTCTGGCCGCTCGCGCTGGTGTGGGCTTATTCCACACCGCCGGGCCGGGAGCTCAAACCTCCGCCCGATCTTGCAGGCATCCGCGCGGAACTTGAAACAGCCGCAGCACGCATCGCGCAGATCGAGCGTCAGCTCGGAAAGGCGGGCACGTCATGATCCCGGCCATGATCGCAACCGTGCTTATTCTCTATTGGTATTGGAGCGAGAACCGGCCAAAGCCGGGCGAACCTGAGCCCGGCAGCGCGGAAGCGCTGCAGGAGGAGCTGAAGGCGCTCAATGCCCGTCTGAATGGCATTCTATCTCAAGTCGGAAAAAGGTGACGCCATGCAATGGCCGCTGTTCCTCGGCTACGCCGCCATCGTCTGGCTGATCTTCGTGAAGCTGAAGCTGATCCCGCTTTCGTTCCCCATCGCGCTCGTTCTCGCTGCCGCCGGCCCGCTGATCCTTTTCTACATATTGTGGGCGATGAACTTCTATCACCCAGGTTCGAACGACGTGCAGGTACTGCGCCGCGTCGTGCAGATCGCGCCGCGCGCGTCGAAGCCCGGTCGTGTGTCGGACGTGACGGTGAGAGCCAACATACCGATGACAAAGGGTGACGTGCTGTTCACGATCGATCCGACGCCTTTTGAGTTCGATGTCAACCGGCTTCAGGCCTCGCTCGCGGCATCGGAACAGGGCGTCCCGCAATTGCAGGCAGCGCTCGATCAGGCGAGCGCCGCACGTCAACGGGCGGAAGCGCAGACGGCGCTGGCGCAGCAGACGTATGACCGTCAGACCGAGCTGCTCAGCCGCGATGTCGTGGCGCAGGCAACCGTCGACACCGCCAAGCGCAATCTTGAAACCGCTCAGCAAAGCGAAGCCGGCGCCCGCGCCGCGGAGGAACGCGCGCGCCTTGAGCTGACGTCGACGATCGGTGGCGAGAACACCGCCGTCGCCCAAGTGCGCCAGCAACTTGCGGCCGCGAAGAACGATCTCGCCGAAACGAAAGTGTTCGCGCCGTGCGATGGGTTCGTGTCCAACGTCAATATTCTGCCCGGCCAGATCGTCAGCGCCGGTGTGGCCGTGATGCCCTTCGTATGCGATGCGGACGATGACGGCCGCGGCAAGGTCGTCGCGACATTCCCGCAGGGTTCTTACCTCGGCGTCAAAGCGGGCGACCATGCCGAGGTGATATTCCCGATGTACCCAGGTCTCGTTTTCACAGCGAAAGTCGCCGAGACCATCGATATTACGAATGCGGGGCAAATTCCGGTTGGTGGCCTAATTCCAGCGGTGCCTTCGCCGTCGGCCGCGCCCGCGCGCTTTGCTGCGGTGCTGAAGCTCGACGATCAAAACCTGCGCCTGCCCGCCGGCGCGCACGGCGAGGCCGCTGTCTACACCGATCGCGTGGCGCTCGCGGCCATGTTCCGCAAAGGGCTGATCCGTACCGATACGATCGTCAACTATCTGATGTGGGGCACGTGAGACACGCCGCGGGTGCGCGGAAACTGAGACGAGTAGTGAGGGAAAGCAGCAGTGAGGGGGACGGTCACGGCACAGTAGGAGTTCGACCATGCTTGAGCGGATCATCAAAGTTTTCGGCGCTGTGGCGCTCGCGATCTCGATAGCATTCATGCCTGCCTTCGCGGACGACGAGAAGCTCAATAAGGAGCAGCTCGATCAGCTGCTGGCGCCGATCGCACTCTATCCCGACGATATGCTGACGAACGTGCTCGTCGGCGCCACCTACCCGCTCGATGTCGTCCAGGCGGCGCGCTGGCGTGCCGAGCCTGCCAACGCCAAGCTCAAAGGTGATGCGCTGACCAAGGCGCTGGAAGCCAAGACCTGGGACCCGAGTATCAAAGCGCTCGTGCAATTTCGCAAGGTGCTGAACCAGATGAGCGAAAAGCTCGATTGGACGCAGAAACTGGGCGACGCTTTCCTCGCGCAGCAGGACGACGTGATGGATCAAATCCAGTTCCTGCGCCAGAAGGCGGACGAGGCCGGCCATCTCAAGAGCAACGACAAGCAGAAAGTGTCGAAAGATCCCGGGCCGAGCCCCGATTCAAAACCCGTCTATGTCATTCAGCCGGTCAGTCGCGACGTCGTGTACGTGCCGGTTTACGAGCCGGCTGTTGTCTATGGGTCGTGGTGGTATCCGGACTATCCGCCCTACTACTGGAGCTACCCCGGCGCCGCGTTCGTCAACGGCTTCTTCTGGGGCGCCGGCATCGCGGTCGCGCATGACATCTGGGACTGGGGTCATTGGGACTGGCATCACCACGACATCGATATCGACGTCAACAAATGGAACAACATCAACGTCAATCGCGACAAGATCGTAAACAACAAATGGGAGCACCGGCCCGATCATCGTGGCCCGGTTCCTTATCGCGACAAGGCAACGCGCGAAAAGTTCGGTAAGGACGTGCGCTCGCGCGAAGCGGGGAACGAGTTCCGTGGCCGGGACAAGGACGCGCTCGATCGCGACAAGATCCAGGCGAAGCTGAAGGACGGTGCCGGCGACAAGGCTCGTGACCTCAAGGACAAACGCCCGGACGGCAAGATCGGCGACAAGGGCAAGATCGCGGATAAAGGAAAAATCGCTGACAAAGGCAAACGTCCGTCGTCAGACAGGGCCAAGCGGCCGAGCGCCAAGCCTGCCCATCGCGATGTAAAGCCGTCGCCGGCATTCGACGTGAAGCGTGGCCAGGACGTTCGCAGACAAGCGAGCCGCGGTCAGGTCAGCCGCAACAGGGCGATATCGGCCGGGCACATCTCGCGCGGACCCGCGCGTATGGGCCGCGGCGGCGGCTTCAGAGGCGGCGGACGCAGGCGCTGATCGATTTTTTTCCGGTATTCCGTTGGAGGTTGCAATGACCAGCACTCAAACTCATCATATCGCGCCCATGCGGCGGAACGCTCAGAGACTTTTCGCGTGCGCGCTTCTCGCCGTTGCCGCCGCAATCATGCCGTTGCGGGCCGAGGCCGCTGGCCAGGCGACGTACAAGTCTGCCCAAGACGCCGTCGATGCGCTTGTCGCGGCCGTCAAAGCCGGCGAACTCAACGGCATCGTCGCCGTTCTGGGTCCTGATGGTCAGGAGCTTGCCAGTTCCGGAGACCCGGTTGCCGATAAGGCGGCGCGCGAGAAATTCTCATCCGCCTACGATGAAGCGCACCAGGTGAAGCTGGACGGAGACGCGCGCGCGGAACTCATTATCGGCAACGACGACTATCCTTTCCCGATTCCGATCGTGGCGAAGGACGGCACGTGGCGCTTCGATACGGCAGCGGGGGCAGAAGAAATCCTCAACCGTCGCATCGGCGAGAATGAACTTGCGGCTGCTGAGGTCCTACGCGCTTACGTCGACGCGCAGCGGGAATACGCACAGGCCGAGCACGACGGCAAGGGTGCCCAATACGCACGCAAGTTGATCAGCAGCACAGGCAAACAGGATGGTCTCTATTGGCCGAACGAGGACGGCCAGCCGGAGAGCCCGCTCGGTCCGCTGGTCGCCAACGCCAAGGCTGAAGGCTATCGCAAAGGGCAGGGCGCACAACCGACGCCCTACCACGGATATGTTTTTAGAATCCTCACCGCGCAGGGTAAGGACGCGTCCGACGGCGCCCGCGATTATATCTACAACGGCAGAATGATCGGCGGCTTTGGTATGGTCGCGGCACCGGCCGAATATGGCAACTCGGGCATCATGACCTTCATCGTGAACCAAGACGGTGTTGTCTACGAAAAGGATCTTGGTATCTCGACGTCTTCGCTTGCCGCGAAGATGACGACATTCAACTCGGGCAGCGGCTGGTTAAAGGTGGAATAGAACGCCGACCCAACGGCGCAGTGCTTTGGACCGTTCTTCACCAACAATCGTAAGTGTATGGAGAGCTAGTCCGGAGCGCGGATCACGCGACGGCGCACTTCCGCAAATGGGACCGAGCGCCGACAACGTGCGGCAATCTCAGCCCGTCGCGTTCGTCCGAAAGCCACCGCAAGATTGTTGGCGCTCTGGGTCAGGATCCAACATGTGCGCTGCCGGCGCATTCGTTCCGGCCGGCCAGATCGGCTCTCAAATCGCCAGACGGAGCGTCGCGCCGCTTGGCATAGAAGTTGCGAAATATCCTCACATACTGTTCGGCGCTACCCGGAAAGACCAACACGCAGAATGGCTTGCAGATCTGCCTGCCACTGAGTGACGGCGCGCGGGATCAACGAATAGGCAGCTCGTGAGTAAATTTTGAGCGCTCTGCGGGAGTGCACGACAATGGCCTTCTGGAAAAAAAGTGATGACAAGGGCGATCTTCAAGGTGCGCCCGCTGGAGGTCGAGGCGCACTTGCGCCTTCCGTCGAAGCGACGATGCAGCAGCAGCCGGTATCTGCTCCAAAAGTTTCCAGCGTCGACCAGATCCTGGCGGACATCTACGCTCGAAGCCAGCCTGACGAGGGGGGAACGCTTGCCGACTACATTCCCGAGCTGGCGAAGGTCGCGCCGAACGCTTTCGGCATAGCGGTGGCAACGACCAAGGGCAAAGTGCACAGGATTGGCGATGCCGAAATTCCCTTCACGATCCAATCGACTTCGAAAGCGCTGACGTACTGCATGGCGCTCGAAATTTGCGGCCGCGATCACGTGCTCGCGCACGTTGGCGTCGAGCCGAGCGGCGATCCTTTCAATGCAATCGAGTTCAGCCCGGTGACGCGCCGGCCGTTCAACCCCATGGTCAACGCCGGTGCCATTGCGATCTCCGGGCTGCTGCGCGATGCACTTGGCCCCGATGCCGCCTTCGACGTTATGCTTGAGAGGTTCTCGAATGCCGCCGGGCGGCGGCTTGAACTGAACGCGAGCGTCTATCGCTCAGAAGCGATCCCCGGCCATCGCAAGCGGG
>CADECN010000047.1 GCA_902825785.1 uncultured Hyphomicrobium sp.
CCTACGCAGGGGAGACTCGATGTTACTAGTATGATTCTAGGCCTGTTGTGGGCGCGGCGAGAGTCGAGTTCGCGTCTGGCGCCGCGCACGGCGTCGGCATAGCCACCTGACGGTTCCGCCAACACGAGACGGACCGCTTTGCTTGGATTCATCGCTCCGTTGGTGTGCGCGGGCGAGTGTGGGGTTGAACCGAGGTGCGCGATGTCGAGCGCACGTTCGACGTCCTCGGGCCTGGTGATGCCCGGCGCCATGACTTCCAAAAGCATCGCGAGTGCGACCGCGACCACGAGGCCGCACACCGTCGCGATCAATACAAGCTGCTTTCGCTTTGGCGCGGCGGGGAACAAGGGTGCATCGGCCAATTCGACGATACGAGCGTCGGGGAGCTGGAAACCCTGTGTCTCTGCCGTTTGCTTGTAGCGCGCCAGCAAGGCCTCGAAGAGCTGTTTCGATGTGGCGGCTTCGCGCTCGAGGTTTTTGAGCTCGACGCTGTTGCCTTTTGTGTCGGCTTCAGTCTGCTTCAGTTGTGCCAGGCTTCGTGCGAGCTCGCCTTCGCGTGCTTCGGCGACTTCGGCTTCGTTTTTCAAGTTCGCGATGTGGCGCGCAATTTCGGCATCCAGGGCGGACGCGGCTTGTGCCGCCTCAGCCCTTGCTTTCTGCATTTCTGGATGACGTGGCCCGTACTTGGAACCTAGTTCGGCTACTTTGCGCGTCACCGTCGCAAGCTGTTCCTTGAGGAGACGCACGATGTCGCTTTTCAGAACTTCATCGATCGCGGTGCTGTTGTCTCCTCGCTCGGCGAGCTTGTGCGCCTGCTCGTAGCGCGCTTTGGCCTCGCTCGTCGCGTTGCGCGCCATGACGGTTTGTTCCATCAGGCGGGCGAGTTGCTTTTCGGACAGGATCTGTCCTTCGCTGTCGTAGACGCCGTTATTGGACTTCCATTGCTCGACCTTGCGTTCTGCCTCGGCGAGCTGCAGGCGAATTTCCTCGATCTTTTTCTCCAACATGCCGCTCGCGGTCATGGCGGCGCGGGTTTTGGAATCGAGCTGGTCCTTCAGGTAGACCTCGGCGATGGTATTGGCGATGCGCGCCGCTTTTACTGCGTCGCTGGCCGAGAAGCGCACGTCCATCAACAGGGTGTTGCGCACGCGTGTGACTTTGAGCCGGTCGAGGAACGCTGCCGCGACCTCATCGCGCTCGGGGCGCGTGGCGCCAGGGTCCCGGAGCTCGGTAATTTCAGAGATCTGGTCCCGGGGCGGCGGTAATGCACGATCGTCGCCTGATTTTTCCCGCGCCGTGGCGAGGCCAAGCGCTGAGCGCAGGCGGGTGAAAGGCGATGGGCTGTTGAATTCGGGGTCGTCGCGCAGCTTTAGTGTTTCGATAACCTGAAGCAGGATTGGGCGTGCCTTGATGACCTCAACTTCGCTTTCTATGGAAGACTGGTCGCCCTTCAGATCGGCTACCACGGGATCAATCTGAGTGATGGATTTGTGGCGCGGATCGATCTGGATGATCGCGGAGGCGTCGTAGCGGTTGGGCATCGCCCAGACGACTGCGGCAACAAGCGTGGCGGCCGTCAGCGGAAGGGCGACGATGAGCCGTGCACGTTTGCGAACGGCGTAAATGGCGCGATCGATGCTCAATGCGCCGCCGCGGCTTTCCTGCTCAAATTCCTCGAACCGTTCCATGGCGCGCCCACCTAGAAGCGCAGTTTCGCGCCGAGCATGAACCGGTTTCGGTGCATATCGAGCGAATCATTCGTCGAATCACGGACTTGATGTTCGTACCCAAAGGTGAACAGCCAGTTCTTCGTGTAGTAATAATCGAGGCCCGCGCGGGCGACATAGACGTCATCCTCGCGGTCGGTGCCGGTGAAGTCGTCCTGGCGATAGCCGAGTGCGCCCGACAACACGAGGTTATGATAGATCTCGTAGTCGGCTCTCAGTTCAGCGCCGGTCTGAACGATTCCGGTGGCGTCGATGTTCACGGCTTCGAGTATCTGCCGATTGAGCGTGCCGTAGATGGTTAGCCGTTGCGTCGGCAACCATTGGACTTCCGCCTCGATTAGAGATGTTTTCAGATTGGCGAGGTTTTCGTTTTCATAGTCCTTCACGCCGTAGCCGCCGAGGATGCGCCAGCGCAGCAACGGATTGGTTTCGAAGGCTAGGCCCGCAAGGGCCTCGTAGCCCCAGGCATCGCGATCCAAATCATCGGTGCCGTGGTTGTGATCCTTGCTCGTGCGGACCTTTCCGACGAACTCGTAGCCGGGCGAAAAGCGATAACCGAAGCGCAATTGCGTACTGTAAACGTCGGTGTCGCGCGCGTCCTGGTCGAGCGTCGAGCCGTTGACCGCTGTCGTATCGGAGTAGTTGTAACTATCGGCTGTCGCCGAAAGGGTGCCGTATAGCCGTCCGACATCGCGGGTTATGCCGACGCTTGCGCGATTGTGGAAGACTTCGACGGGGCCCCGCGCCGTCAGCGGATATGATGGATCATCGCGCTCTTCGTGCTCGATGGCGGAGAGCAGACTTGCCGAGATGGTATGGGCGGCGTCGAAATGCAGTGCGCCATCCAGCTTGGCGCGTACGTTAGCATAGTCCTGATCGGTGTGTTCGAAGTAGTTTACGATCTTGCCGTCGAGCGAAAAATCGAGCACGTGCCTGGGCAGGTGAGATTGAAACTTGATGCCAGGCGTGATTTCCGAGCGCCAGTCCGACACTTTCTCAGCGTCACTGGCGTAAATGTTGTCGTCGAACACGACCGCGGCGCCAACAGCCGGATAAATGACGTAGTTCCCCGCGCGAATTCCGTCCGGCTTGGCATAGCGGCGGTCGCGCTCGTCGATCGTTTCGGCGCCGTACATCTTGATGTTATCCCAATCGCGCAGGCGCTCGCGGCTCGCCACGGTTTCGGTGATGAGTCCGTCGACGTTGTCCAAGTCGAGCGCGCGCGCAGGCGTGTTCATAAGCACATAGCCCAGTGCAATTGCCGATATGGAAAGCTGCAGATCATCCCAGACGCGCCGCTCGGCCGACCGCCTTCTTTGGATTGATGGGTAAGACTTTGCCAACATCGCTCATTCCGTCGGAATGGTGTCCGGGTCAGAAGAACCTCTCCGGCACTCGGATGTTGTCGCCGGGGAGGATGACGATGTCGGAAGGGGTCTTGACGGAAACGTCGCGCTCGCCTTCGCGGCCGATGTAAACGTAGCTTTCCTCGGCTCGGTAGGTGTAGCCGCCGGCCATAGCGACGGCGTCTCGCAGGGTCAGGCCGGATTTGAATTTGAATTCGCCGCCGTTTTTGACCTCACCGTGGACGTAGATCGGCCGGTAGTTCAGGATGTCGGCCGTCACCTTGGGGTTCTTGAGATAGCCATCGGACAGCAGCCTTACGTATTGATCGCGGAACTCCTTGAGCGTGAGACCCTGGGCGGGCTGATCGCCCACGAGCGGAAGGGAAACCTGGCCGAGATTATTGACCTCGAACTCTCCCGACAGGTTGTCCTCGCCGAAAACCGATATCTTCAGCTTGTCGCCGATGCCGATGCGATAAACGCGATCTTTGCCGCGCTGCTTTTTTACCGAGGCATCGCCACTTACGAATTGGGGTGTGGGATCGAGACTGGCGTTTGCGCACGCGCTGACGATCGCGGCGGCGGAGGCCATCACGAAAAGGGAACGCACGAGCTTTACAAGCCGGCAACGCATGTACATGAAACCGGACACTGACTGCTTTTCGCGCCGCTCATCGACGCGATGCTTCGAACTTTAGTGATGGGGGTTTAGAATGAAGTTTCGCTTAAGCGGCAGTGGCCGACCGACAATGAAATTCGTAAGCAACTGTTAGGAGTTGCGTTAGCTTTGCCTTCAGCGCTCGGGTGCTAAGTGATCTCTCTCAGGGAGAATTAGCCAATGGACGTGCGCAGCAAAGCTGCCGATGCCGCAGGTATTTTCAGCGCCTTCTACGCGGCTAAGCCCGCCAGTTACTTCGCGAATGCGCGAACCGATTTCATTGACCTTTTGCCGCGTGATCCGAGCGCATCGATCCTTGAAATCGGGTGCGGGACCGGCGCGACCGGCGCGCTCGCGCTGGCAGAAGGGCGTTGCGGGCGGTATGTGGGCGTAGAGCTATTCGAAGGTGCGGCCGCTGAGGCGCGCCAAGTTCTTAGCGAAGTTATAACCGGCAACGTCGAGGCGCTGGAGCTTACCTGGCAGGCTGCGTCGTTCGATGCGATCATTCTGTCGGAAGTGCTGGAGCACCTTGTGGAACCGGGCGCCGCGCTGTCGCGCCTTGCGCGCTTTGTGCGGCCGGGCGGGCTGCTGCTTGCCAGTTCGCCGAACATTTCGCATTGGCGCGTTATCCGCGAGCTCATTATGGGCCGCTTCAATTTGACGGACCGCGGCGTCTTCGACCGAACGCATCTGCGTTGGTTCACGCCGGACAGCTTCGCGAGCATGATCGAGGGGGCGGGTTTCAATGTGGAGCATGTTGGCCCCGTCACGCCCTTCGGCGCACGTGGTAGAGCGCTTTCGACCGCGCTGGGCGGCCGCTTCGATCATCTTCTGATGTCGCAGATCGCGGTGCTAGCAATCAGGCGCTAGTTCGACGTCAGGGTCGCAACGCCGATTTTGACATCGTAAGCGCAGTGCAAGTTCTGATCCCGCGAAGACGTCAGCATGATGTGGGGATGGCGAAAGCGCATGTCCCAGAGGGGGCTGTTCACGTCCCAGATCGCAACGTTGAGGTTCGGATTGCCGATTACGATGTCGGCCGTCTCGCCGAACGGCGTCGCGGGACGCCTGCCACTGCTTTCCGCTTGCTTTTGGCAGGACTGTTCGGCCCGGGTTCTGTAGGCCTGAACGATCGCTTCGCCCATCATTGACCGAACGACGCGATCCTGGGTCCAGACCTTGAATCCAGCGAGCAGAGCCAGAGCGATGACCAAGAGCCGCATGTGAGGTTTGCTCAGCCGGTCGCGCCGGCCTTGAGTGTTGGCACTAGCAAAAACATTGTGCCCGTCTTGGTGAATAAAGTGTTGCCGGCCCTTGCCGCGAGGCGGCTTGGGTGATGGCCGTCCGTCCATTTCGCGGTGCGGTAGGAGTGCGAGGAGGCGCGGGCATCTGCCGCCGACGTTGGCCGTTAACGGCCTTGTCGAAAGCGTCAGTGTCGGGCAAAAGCGGGGTTGCTTCTACCAAAGTCGCATGCCTTGTGGAGCCCATCCGATGCCGAAGAAGAAAATCTTCATCACCCGCCGTTTGCCAGATGCCGTCGAAGCCCGCGCGCGGGCGAACTACGAGGTCACGCAGCACGCCGACGACCGGCAGGTGAGCATTGATGAGCTGGTGGAAACGGCCAAGAGCGTGGATGCACTTCTGATCACGCTCAACGAGAAGTGCCGGAAGGATGTCATCGACAGGCTGCCCGAGAGCCTCAAGTGCATCTCGACTTTCTCAATTGGCTTCGATCATATCGACCTCGATGCCTGCAAGGCACGCGGGATCAGCGTCGGCAATGCGCCTCACGGCGTGACCGTTGCGACCGCCGAGATCGCCATGCTGCTGCTGCTGGGTTCAGCGCGTCGCGCAAGTGAAGGCGAGCACATGATCCGCACACGGTCATGGCCTGGCTGGGCGCCACTTCAGCTCGTCGGACAGCGCCTCGACGGCAAACGGCTCGGCATCTACGGCTTTGGCAAAATTGGCCAGGCGTTGGCGCAGCGCGCACGCGGCTTCGACATGGAAATCCACTACTACGACATCTTCCGCCAGCCGCCGGACAAGGAGAAGGGCGCGATCTACCATGAGACGCTCGATAGCCTTCTGTCCGTTTCGCAATTCTTTTCGATCAATGCGCCCTCGACGCCCGAGACGCGTTACTTCTTCAACAAGGAGACTATCGAAAAGCTGCCGCAGGGCGCGATTGTGGTGAACACCGCGCGTGGCGATCTGGTGAAAGACGACGATATGATAGCGGCGCTAAAGTCGGGCCGACTGGCATATGCCGGTCTCGATGTCTTCGCCGGCGAACCGAAGATCAACGAGGGTTACTACGATCTGCCCAATACATTCCTATTTCCGCATTTGGGAT
The DNA here is from genome assembly GCA_902825785.1 of uncultured Hyphomicrobium sp. GTDB lineage: Bacteria > Pseudomonadota > Alphaproteobacteria > Rhizobiales > Hyphomicrobiaceae > Hyphomicrobium_B. The sequence goes on from CADECN010000047.1 coordinate 6,088, forward strand.
CGGCGGCGATCGAGGCCCGAAATCAGATGGGCTTTGAGGCGCTCGACAACATCGACGCGTTTTTTGCGGGCAAGGAGCTGCCGTTCAAACTGGCGTAGCGTCGCGACGCGCACTGCATTCAGGCTTTGAACTTCAGCGTCATCAGCCACAGCGCAGCTTGTAAAAGACCGGCGTCATTGCCTCTGGCGCCGGTTAACTGGACACCGAGCGGGAGACCATCGGCCTCCAGTAGGGGCAATGAAATGCACGGCATTCCGAGATAGGTCCAAAGCGCGTTGAAGGCCGGACTTCCCGTGGCCGTCAGGCCCTTCAGAGCGGCGCCCGGCGCCGCAGGCGTGAGGATCGCGTCGTAGTTGACGAGGATGGGCCGAAGTAGGTCGTAGAGCGGTTCGCGTTCGGCGCGGGCTGCAACGTAGTCGGCGCTCGAAAACGTCCGCCCTTCGGCGATGATTTCGAACAGCTTTGCCGAGACGCGGCCGGGGTTTTCGTCGGCAATTGGTCCGTAGTTGCGGGCGATGTCGCTGAATTGGATGATCTGTTGAAGCCTGAGGCTTCCTTCGAAGTCGGCTGGTAGCGGAGTTTCAACCACTTCGGCGCGCGGACTGAGGCTCGCGGCGAAAAGCTCGTACTGGGTGCGTGCTGCGGCGTCCGCCGTGGGCCAGCTTGGCGATTTAACGAAAGCGATGCGAAGAGGTCGTGCGAGCGGCTCGCTCACAACGGCCGAGAGCGACGAGCGGTCGCCAGATGACATGTCGCGGTCACCAGGGTCGAACGCGCTGATGGCGTCCATCAACAGGGCAATATCCTCAACAGAGCGCGCATAGCCTCCGATCGTGTCGAGGGGTGCGGATTGCGGGAGGGCGCCAATTCGCGATGCGCGCCCGAAGGTCGGCTTGAAGCCGATGACGCCGCAGTACGATGCGGGGCGGATGATCGAGCCGGCCGTCTGGGTACCAAGTGCGAGCGGAACCTGGTCGTCGGCGACCGCAGCGGCCGAGCCAGAAGATGATCCTCCGGGAGTGTGATTTTCGTTGTGAGGATTGCGTGTCTTTCCTGGTCCGAAGAATGCGAGTTCAGTTGTGACCGTTTTTCCTAGAATAATCGCTCCGCGTGCTCGCAGTTGCGAGACGACGAAGGCGTCCGCGCTAGGCCGTCTGCCCGCAAAGATTTGCGAGCCGTATTCGGTGGGAAAGTCGACGGTGTCGATGATGTCCTTGATGCCAACTGGTATGCCTGCAAGAGGGCCGAGCGCGGCGCCCTGCTCGCGCGCGGAATCGACCGCTTTGGCCTTACGTATCGCGCTTTCTTCATCAATATTCACCCATGCGCGTACGGCATCGTCGCGTGCCCGAATACGCTCAAGACACGCGGAAACGAGCTGGACGGAAGTAATTTTTCCTGAAGCGAAACCCCGTAAGGCCTCGGTTGCGGTAAGCTGGTCGAGGCTTGTCTGCATCATTCCCTGCCCTCGCTGTCGTCCGACGCCTCGCTTTTGGCCTTGATGCGTCAGTTGGCGCCCCTTTTCAAGGCGCGCGGACTAAGGCGCCTACTTGACCGAAGGCATGGAAAATCTCTAGGAGACGGTTTCGCTCGACGCGTTTGATGTGCCGTTGTTCGGCTGGAGCAATCTTTGCCAGTCGCACTGCGCAGGGACGATTGTCGTGCCGGGAGAGAACGGTTTCGGCCGGGAGGAACAAATAAAATGTCCAACGAACCTCGCCGCGCGGGTCGGCACTTTTTGCAGATCCCCGGACCAACGCCTGTTCCCGAGCGCATTCTCGCGGCCATGTCGCGGCAAATGCTCGATCACCGCGGACTAGAGTTCCAGCAGCTCGGCAGGCGCGTCCTTTCCGGCATCAAGGGTCTGTTCAAGACACAGGGTCACGTCATCATCTATCCGTCATCCGGTACGGGTGCATGGGAAGCTGCACTGACGAATACGCTTTCGCCTGGCGACAAGGTTCTGATGTGCGAGACCGGCCAGTTCGCGGTGCTGTGGGCTGGCATGGCCACACGCTTGGGTCTGATACCTGAAGTCATTCCGACCGACTGGCGGATCGGTGCTGACGCCAACCTCATTGAGCAGCGCCTGCGCGCCGATACGGGTCGCAAGATCAAGGCCGTTTGCGTTGTTCACAATGAGACGTCGACCGGGTGCCGTACGCGTCTCGATGAAGTTCGCAAAGCAATCGATGCAGTGAAGCATCCGGCGCTGTTGATGGCGGATACGATTTCGTCGCTGGCCTGCACCGATCTTCGTCATGACGAGTGGGGAATCGACGTCACGGTTTCGGGTTCTCAGAAGGGCATGATGCTGCCGCCTGGGCTGTCGTTCACCGCGATTAGCGCCAAGGCGATCGACGCATCGAAGAGTGCGGAACTTCGTCGTTCGTACTTTGCGTGGGACGATATGCTGGCGATGAACGCGTCGGGCTTCTTCCCGTATACGCCGGCCACAGGTTTGCTCTACGGGCTGGCCGAAGCAATCGACATGATCAATGAGGAAGGTCTGGAAAACGTTTTTGAACGGCACGAGCGGCTTTCCGAAGCGACCCGTCGTGCTGTCGAGGGATGGGGTCTCGACATCCAGTCACGCGATGCGAAGTATCACTCGCCCGCAGTCACCGCCGTGATCATGCCGGAAGGCCATAGCGCTGACGGTTTCCGCAAGATCGTGCTCGATAGCTTCAACATGTCGCTCGGCACCGGCCTTAACAAGATTGCCGGAAAGGTGTTCCGCATCGGGCACCTTGGCGACACGAACGAGCTGACGATCATGGGGGCACTTGCTGGCGTCGAAATGGGCTTTGACCTTGCCGGCGTCCCGCACACGAAAGGCGGCGTCGGCGCGGCGATGAGCTATCTCGCCGAAACGGCGCGACCGAAGTCGGCGGTGGCGGCTTAAACCGCCACTTTCTTCCCACTCGCAACTCGCGTGCTGCGGTGAACTAGTCCGTGGTCTTTTTCTTGCTGTTCTTTTTGGGCTGATCGGGCGCCGCCGCGTTGATCGAAATTGACTGCATCACTTCGGAAAGACGCACGCTATCTACGTCGTCCTTGTGGATGACCTCGCTCGCACCGGTGCTGATTAGGAGGTGACGGCGCGTGCGCGTCACCTGTCCGCTTACCACGACAATCGGGCCGGCATATCCCGCGCGGCGGAGGTAGGGGATCGTGTGGGTGGCGTCGTCGCTCGGCTTCAGGATGTCGTCAAGGAAGACTAGGTCGGGCGCCTTTGCCATAACCAGGTCAATAGCTGCATTGATCGAGGATGCGCGGCGCACGGTGACACCGTACCCGAAAATCACGCGCAGCGTAGCGAGCATGCGATCGGCGTCGAGGAGCTCGTCGTCGATGACCACCACGTCAGAGACGGGCGACAGGGTTTCGCGCTTCTGGTTAAGCGCGCTTCTCTTGTTGAGAAAATCAGCGCCGGATCCCGTCGAAGACATGTTTTTTGACTCAGAGATTTAGCGCTGCTGCCAACAACGTTCGTAATAAGCAGCCGAACGCACATCTGTCACCCGTTTTCGTGGAATTGAGCGGCGTATGGTCGCTTCCGCGTTCAACCGCTGACGCGTTTTGGCCAAGTTACAACAAACTTTGTCCCGCGGTTGTGCTCTGGATCGGACTCGACGGTGATTGTCCCGCCGATTGTGTCGAGGACACGGATAACCATCGCGAGACCCATGCCGGTCGAGTCATTTGAGGTGCTTTGCGCCAAGGTTCGGAACGGTAGGAAGATCGCACTTTGAGCAGGCAGGGGAATGCCCGGCCCGTCATCTGAGACTTCGATCTTCAGTGCGTCGTTCGTAGTTCTCGCCGCGATCGTTATCGTGCCGCGTTCTTTGTCGTGATGTGTTGCGGCATTTGCGATGAGATTGCGCAGCACGAGATCTAGCGGCGCACGCGGCGTTGTCAGGGTGGGCCACTCACCTTGAATTGATGTTTCAAAGTTGGCCAACGGCAAGCTCGCGCAGACGGAATCGACGAGCAGTCGCGTATCAACGTCTTCATTGGCCTCTTCCTTGCGGCCGAGGCTCGAATAATCAAAGAGCGCGGTAAGCATTTTCGACATCCGATCGGCATGGCGGCGGATGGTATCAAGTTTGCCCGAAATGCTTTGGCGATCACCGTCGTTAGCGTCGCGCTCGGCCGCGTCGGCGAGAAAGCTCATGTGCCTTAGAGGACTTTTCAAGTCGTGCGAGACGACGGCGGCAAATGCTTCCAGATCGGCGTTGGCCTTCGCGAGTTCTCGTGAGGTTTGGCGTGCCTCGGCTTCGGCCATGAGACGCGCGCGGGTCTGGCGGCTGAGTTCGAGTTCCAGTTCGGTCATAGCATTGATGCGGTAGACGACCACGAGCGTGGCCGACACGCGCGGCTCCCAGCTAATCGTGAAGTTCAGTCTGCGCGACCGCTCGTCCTTCACAGCCACGCCGATGCCCGGCAGTTCCAATAGTCGGCCCTGGGTGCGTTCCAATGAACGGATTTCATCTTCCAGGCCGATGAATGCGAAAATGCTATCGGTTATGGGCGCTTTTATTGTCACGATTTGTTCGGCGAGTTTGCCGAATACCTGCGAAACTCTGAGGTCGCGATCGAGCCAAATCAATCCGAAAATTCCGAAGTCGGCGAGCGAGCGTCCTGCGCTCAGAAGATCGCGATCGAGACCTGCGATTTCGTTAGATTGCGCGGCGTTGGATGGCATCTGCGGCGTCGACGAATGCAGCTTCGACTAGTGATCCGGTCTTGGCACTTGTGCGGAAGAAACTTGCGCCAACTTTGGACAGAAATGGCGGTAGCGGTGCGGTTTCGGCTTCGGATATCAGATCTGACTTGTTCAAAAGATAGCTGACGTGGCGACCGGGGAACATGTCCACGAACCCGGTTCCGAGTTTCTGCATCGTCTCGAGCGTGCCGCCACGAGAAATATCGCCGATGATCAGCGCGGCAGCGGCCTCTTTCATGTAAATGTGCTTGAAGATGGTGTCGCCGAAATTTCCGTCCGTATCCCAGATGATGAGAGACACCTCCGGGCGGTCGGGCGAGGCGCGAACAATGTAGCGATACACGTCAACGCCGATCGTCGGCTTGTAGTCGAATTCAAACTTGTCAAAGACGAGCCTGCGCGCAAGCGATGACTTGCCGACTCCGATCTCGCCAAGGAGCATTAGCTTGTGGGCGCTCATGGAGCGGTCTCGCCATCGAATCCAACTTCGAATTCAACGCGGCGATTTGAGCTCGTGGCGCCCTGGACGGCGGTTATGTCGAGCGCGTCGGACCTGCCGACCGCTATAAGGCGCGCGGGGTCGATGCCGAGCGATACCAATTCCTGGCGCACACGATCGGCTCGGCTTTGTGCAAGGGGGATGTTGCGGGCCTGACCGCCGGCTTCGTCGGTGTAGCCTACGACGCGAACAATGCGCGTCGTCCCCGCCATCAAACGCGCGAGTTCTTCCAAGGTGCGCCGGGTTCTCTCGGGCTCACGATAGTCCGTATCGTTACCAAAAAAAACCGCGTGTGAATTTGCCCAAGTCCGCAACCGTTCGTCGGCCGTCGGCTCGGCGGGCTGCGGAGCCGGGGGTGCTTCGGGTCGCAGCACGGAGAAAAGAGCGGCTCCGGTTATTCCTTGAAGCCGCGTCGACGCGGCGGCGAGCGTCTGAGCGGCAAAACCTGGATCTGAGCCATTGTAGGTTTCGGTCGCAGGCGCGATTGCCGAGGCCAATCCGGGGACGGTTTCCTTTAGAAGATAGTCAGCGCTGGCCGAGATCTGTTCGCTAAGGCGCGCGAATTCTCGGGTGGCATTCGTGACATCCGCCTGGGACGCCCCCTCATGCAATGCTTCGCGTAAGCTTTTGAGTGTTGTGAGTGCGGTCGTTGTTGCCTTTGCCGTTCCGCGGAAAAGGGCCGCCGTCGTGTCGTCCTTGGTGGCGTTTGCGATGCGCGTCAGGTCGCCCATGGATTTTTCCAGGCTGATGATCGCGATATCCGCTGCGCGTCGCGCGTCGGCGACGGCCATCTGGCCCTCCAGCCGAACGACGTCGCTTTCAACTTTGGCGAGGTCGGGCGACAAATCCTTTGCCCTCGGGCCGGGTCCCGGCAGAACGGAAAGCCGATCCTGGACCAGCGTGTTCGGAAGGCGCTGGGCCAAGCGTTCAGAAACATCTGCCTTGACGTGCGCGGAGGGAACCAGCCCGGACACGATCAATCGCCTGCCGCGAGGTGATACGTCGAATTCGACGGGATAGCCTTGCATGGCTGGAATGGCCGCAACCGTCGCGCGAGCGGCTTCGCGCACGCGGCCTTCCATCAAAGCGCTGTACCACGTGTATCCGTACCACCCAGCGAGCGGCAGAAGAATTAGAACGGCGAGCGCCGTTAGAAGGCCGCGCGCGGGAGGGCGGTGCCTCAGGACGTTTTCAGCATCGATGCGTTCGTTGAGTTCGCCACCCAGGTCCGCCAGCGCAGCCGCCGCCCGGTCATCCGCGTCCTGGAAGCCCGTATCCGCGCCGTCATGCTGCTGTTTCTCGACCGCATCAAGAAACGTGCGATCGAGAAGTTCCTCAAGGCTCGGCGAGGGGTGGCCGGACGAGCGGGCGGCCAGCAAATAGAGCGGGGAGGCGCGCAGGTAGATCTGCTCTCCTCCCAGGTCGATTTCCCTCAGACTCGACTGGTTCGCAGCGAATGCCTCGGTCGCAAATTCGTTGATGGCGGCCAGGATGCCGCTCATCGAATGTTCCTGACTCGTCGCGTTGCGCTCTGGCCAGCGGGCGAGCAATTCGCCAGTGCCGCGGCGGATCAAATAAAGTTCGTGGACACTGAAATCCTGTGTGCCGGCGAGTGCGAGTTCACCGACAGAGCGCCCGGTTGCCAAACTTTGCAGGCGCAACATGATGGAGTTCTGTTCAAGCCTACGGTTCATCTGGTCGGCGAGGTCTTTGAGCGCGCTCGCGACGTAGGATTTCACCAGCCGGCCGGTGATTGGATAAAGCGCCTCGACCATCTCGTCCTGGTTGTTTCGCAGCTCTGCCTTGATCGTCGATACGACGACGGGAGCTATGCTGTTGGCCAGTTCTTCGTGGCGTGAAATTTCGGCGCGGCGCAGGGCATCGGCGAGAACTTCCGATACACTTGAGGCCAGCCGTTCGCCGCTGCCCACGCGCTCGAAGATGTGCTCGACCTGGCGCGAAATGACGGCGCGGCTCGCGGCGTCGAGTTCGGCGACCGTCTCGATCCTGCGCGCGAGGTCGCCGAGTGCCTGCGACTCCGGTTCGAACAGGAGTTGCTTCAGGCGGTCCACGTTCTGCGACATGCTAGGCCCCGCGTCTGGACGTGGCGCGGCTCAGCCGCGCGAAATTCTGCGAATCTGTTCGCCCAACTCCGATACCGACTGAGCGAGGGCCTCGAACGTTGCGCGCCTGTCCCCTTCGGCTGCGCCCGTCATCGCATCCAAGCGCCCTTCCAGCGTGTCGAGCCGCCGCGCGATTCCGCCTTCGACCGCGACAAGGCGTGTTTCTAGTTGAGCAATGCGCGCGTTGAGGCGGCGCAGTGTATCGCCAATCAGCAGCTCACGGATCTGATCCATTTTCTCATCGGTCAAATCGCTAGCCGAAGCGCTTCTGAAGTCGTTCAGTGGAGGCGCGTTCATGGGCGCAAATCTCGCAGTGACGAGGGCATTTTCCGGTGACGTACTATAGGACAATAAGAACGGCAGGTGGTCGTTTTCAATGCCTTATTTGTCCTGTGGTTGCCCTGTAACCACGGTTCGCAGATGGCGCACCATGTCACGGTGCGGTCGAAAGCAGGTACTCGATCGCGTGGTAGAAGTTTTCGGGGCCGACGTATCCGGGAATGCGGCCGATTTCCTTGTGGTCGCGGGCGACGACGAAAGTCGGCACAACATCGACTCCGGATTGGAGTTCTAGCCCGGCACCTTCCAGATCGTTGATGTCCAGGAAGCGAACCGGAAGGGCGCGTCCTTGTTCAGATGCCGTAAATGTTGGCAGAACATCGCGGCGGAACAGGCTGCAATAGAGGCACCCGTTTGCTTCCAGCACGATCAATTCGAAGCCCGACGGATTGAACGGCGGTGTTGCCGCGGGGTCAATCTCGGCGCGCGACGAGGATGCGGCAAGGGTCGCCGCAATCATCAGAGAGGCCGCAAATCGGCGCATGGCATTTGCCTCATGCAGGGACGGCAACAGTTGCCAATCTCATAAGGCGGGTAGCGCGAACGTCGGCGAAGAATTGAATAGCTAGTTAATGTTTATCTTGTTTTGGCACACTTCACGGCCGCATGGGTCAGGACTTAGCGCAGGTGACCACGACCGACCTGGCGGCGGCGGTCGGCAGCGCTCCGCCAAGCTGCTGTGCGAAGGCCTCGCCCAGTCGGGCGGCGTCCTGCGCAGCTTTATCTGCTTCCGGTTCGACCAGCTTGGCGGTGCAGCCGCTCGGCGCTTTTGCAACTCGAACGGCGTCGGTCGCTTCCGGCTCAAAGGCGATGAATAATGAGGGATCGTAAATCGAAATTCAGGCCGGCCGCATCCGCATGTGCGGGTTGCGCGAGGGGCAGGCGGAAATGCAGCCTCAGCATCTTGTTGTCGCTGTACTCCAGCCATGCGTCCTGGGGCGGGGCAAACGCCAGGTCCTTGTCTCCAAGCTTGGCGAATGTGAAGTAGCTAAAGTCCTTCAGACCTTCCATGTTGACTTTGGCGAGTTCGGCCAGTTCCTCGCGATCGTACTTGCCGTCGCCGTTCTTATCCAAACCCTCAATCGCCATCGTCGTGTAGGCGTCGTCAAACGTCCAAACGTGCTCGACGCCGGTAACATTCGCCTTGTCGTAGACGACCGTCACTTCGTAGGTCACCCAGACGTGGGGGTGGGCTGACGCGGGGCTCGTTAGCCGCGTCGCCAGAACCAGCACAGACGTCAATGTAAGTCCGGCACGAAGCGGCATTTGGGGTCCGATTCAGTCACTATTTCGGCTCGGCGGACAGTCGTGGCTAACGTGGCGACAATGAGACGGCGATGGTTTGCGTTCAAACCCTTTTGGTTGTTATACTATACGAATAGGCAGGAGGGTTCATGGCGCTAGCTTGCGCGCACCAGTCGGTCCGCGAGGCGCTCGCGGTCATCTGCCTTGCCTTATTCCTCTCGGTTGGGCCCGCACGGGCGCAAGAGGAGAAATCGGCGCCCCGCGTTGTGGTGACGATCAAACCTATTCATTCCATCGTGGAGCGCGTGATGGAAGGCGTCGGGAATCCAACGCTCATCGTGGATGGTACAGCTTCGTTGCACACCTTCTCGCTCAAACCATCCGCGGCAAAGGCTATCTCCTCCGCCGACGTTTTTATTGGCGTATCGCAGGAGATGGAACCCTTTAGCAGCCGGCTGATTGCCTCGTTGCCGGAGACGGCCGATGCCGTCTCTATCGTCGCGCTTCCTGGCCTCATGCTCTATCCACGCCGTGAAGGCGGGGTCTTTGAACCGCACGGCCATGACGATCATGATCATCATGGACATGAGGGACATAGCGAGGAAGCGAGTTCAGTTACGGACGGTCACGTCTGGCTCGACCCCAAGAACGCCGAAATTATCGCGGTGTCGATTGCCGAACGCCTATCGGCGCGCTACCCGGAGGCGGCAGATCGGCTGAAGTCCAACGCTGCGCGGCTGGTTGAGGAGATCAAGCGTCTCGACGCCGATATAGGCGGGTCGCTCGGCGCTGCCAAAGGCAAGCCATACATCGTCTTCCACGATGCGACCCAATATTTCGAGAAGCACTTCGGTATTCAGGCGGCCGGGTCGATCACGGTCAGTCCCGACGTTCAGCCGAGTGGTAAGCGGCTGGCGGAGGTTCGCAAGCGGATCAAGGCGCTCGGCGCCGTGTGCGTTTTTGCCGAGCCGTCGTATCGCGACAGTCAATTGGCGGCGGTGACAGAGGGAACTTCGGCTAGGTTCGGGACGCTCGATGCGGAGGGGCAAATGCTGGCGCCTGGGCCGGATCTCTATTTAACGCTGATGCGCGGCATCGCCGGACACCTGAGAGAATGTCTCGAACAGCCAGCGACGGGCAACTGAAGGGCGTCAGCGGTCTCGCAGAAGAATGTCGGTTGGCATTAGCGGATCAAGCAAACGCGCACCCACGCGGTGTCCTTCGACCCATACGGCGA
>CADECN010000048.1 GCA_902825785.1 uncultured Hyphomicrobium sp.
CGGCCGGGGCGGTTACACCGAAGAAGAGGCAAGACGATGCTCAATCTAAATATATGGTTAACGCAAAAGAATATGGGCGTTTACTTGGTCGCACCCCCACAATACAAATATCAACTTCTACTTATACGTTGCTTTGTTCCTGTTTTTTGGCGGGTAAAACTTTGGCACTCGAAAGTTATCCACAGGATGAACTGCATTTCAGTGCGTCAGCCCGCCGCAACAATTACTAGTTCTCGCGGTAACCATCGCAAGTACTTTGCAAGTCATTCGCGGCGATGCGTTAACGACCTTGGGCAGCGTCGAGGCGCTTCTGGATGACTGCCGCGACGCGTTCACGCTCTTCGGCGGGAATGTGCAAACCGGTTTTCGTGCGCCGCCAGAGCACGTCTTGGGCCGTCCTCGCCCACTCGTGCGAAACGAGATGATGCAGTTCGCGCTCACTCAGACCGCCACCAAGGTCGGCGCCGAGATCAGCCTCGGACTTTGCGTTCCCGAGCAAAAGGTCGACGCGGGTACCATAGCGACGGGCCAGACGTGTCAGAGTTGCTGGCGCGAAGCCATCGTAGCGGTGCTCGAGTTCGGTGAGCCAGGCGTCGAAGCCGTCGGGTCCGATATCGCCGCCCGGCAGCGGGGCAGCGGCGTCAGGTGCCGGGGCCGTGATGCCCAAGACGGACGCGAGACGGTCGACCGCGCTTTCGGCCAGTCGGCGATAGGTCGTGATCTTGCCGCCCAGTACGTGCAGCAGCGGCGCACCCAGGCTTTCGTCCAGTTCGAAACGATAGTCGCGGCTGACGGCGGAGGCATTCGCGCTGCCGTCATCGTCGAGCGGGCGGACGCCGGCGAAGCGCCAGACGATGTCGGCCTCCCGGATCGGCGAGGAAAAGTTGCGATTGGCGACGTCAAGCAGGTAGCGTTCCTCGTCTGAGGAAATGCGGGCCTGGCGCGGATCGCCAAGAAAGCCTTCCTCAGTCGTGCCAATCATCGTGAACGCGCCCTCAAATGGCAGCGCGAAGACGACCCGGCCATCAGCGTTCTGGAAGGTGTAGGCGTCTTCCGCCCCCGAAATGCGGGGCACGACGATGTGGCTGCCTTTCACAAGACGTAGACGGAAGGTCGGAGCATCCGCACCAGGCAGGTGCGCAACGTCCGCGGCCCAGGGACCGGCGGCATTGACGACGGACCTGGCGGTAAAGGTCGTGATCTTGCCGTCCGACTTGGCGGTAACGCGCCACTGCCCATCTTGGGCCGCCAGAGCCGTCACCGGCGATCGCGTGAGGATCAGGGCGCCCGATTCTCGAGCGGACATGGCATTGGTGACAACGAGACGGGCGTCATCAACCCAGCAATCCCAATAGGAAAAGCCCAGGGCTAGGTCGCGCGCCAGCGGCGTGCCGGCGGCGCTTCGCATCAGGTTTATCGGGCGGCTGGGCGGGATGTTACGGCGATGGGCCAGATGGTCGTAGATGAAGAGGCCGAGGCGCAGCATCCACGCCGGGCGCATACCGGCGGTGTGGGGCAGCACGAAGCGCATGGGCCAGACGATGTGTGGCGCCTTGCCGAGCAGTACCTCGCGTTCGGCCAGAGCTTCGCGGACCAGACGGAACTCGTAGTGCTCAAGGTAGCGCAGGCCGCCGTGGATCAGTTTGGAACTGGCGGACGAAGTGCCGCCACCCAGATCGTCTGCCTCAAAGAGGACAACGGACAGCCCGCGCGCTGCCGCGTCGGCGGCAATCCCGCAGCCGTTGATGCCGCCGCCGATAACCGCGACGTCGAAGACCCTGTCCGCACGAACGCCGATTGCCGCCTCAGCCATGGGCCAAGTTTATGCGACTCGCAGCGAGGCGACGACGGGCTTCAGCGGGTGTTTTGCGCCGCGCTCGATGGCGTAACGAAGGACGCTATAGCGGCCGCGGCGAGGGAAACCGGAGCGGCGATGAGGACGATGGCCGGCGGCTTCAGACCGAACCAATTGGCCGAAAGCGAAGCCTGACGCATCAGGGTCGCCTGCAGCGCGTCACGGGCTATGGGATCGGCTGCGCGCGCAATGGCGGCGGAGAGCGCGTCGAGCTTTTGAAGCTGAGAGGGCGTGGCACTCGAAAGGCCGCCGGTCCAAGCCAGCAGTTGCAACGGAAAGAAATGAACGCCGACGATATAGATGAATGCGAGCGCAAAGCCGGCCGCTATTCCCGCAACGGCGCCAGCCGCCGTCATGCGGCGCCAATACAGCGACAGCACGAGGGCTGGGAAAAGGCCGGATGCAATGAGTGCCAGGCCATCGCCCGCCAGGGACGCCAGGTCTAATCCAGAAAAGCCCGCGAGCAGCGCGGCAGCCACTATCAGCGTGAGGCCGACAACGACGGATCGCGGGTCCATGGCCGCGGGATCAACGCTGCCACGGCTGCGCGCCTCGGCATCGGCGCCGAGCACGCCTGCAAGCAACGCGTGAGCGGTGACAAGGGTGGCGAGCAGCAATCCGGCATAAAGCGCGTAGGCCGCCCAATGAGAGACACCGGCGAGCAAGGGCGCGGACACCATGAAACCGTCGCCCTGGTACGTCAGATCCTGCAGGCGCAGAAAGCCGCGCTGCCCCGGCATCTTGGCACACGCGCCGGAAAGTTCGCCCGCGGCCTCGCCGTGGCGGCCGCACACTCCGACGCCGCCCACCCGGTTTGCCTGAACGATCTCCGGCGGGATGGCCGCGATCTCTATTCCGACCGCGATGCGATTGCCGAAACCAAGCTTGGTGTGAACGGCAAGCGGCGCGACGCAAGCCACGACGATTGCGACAAGCAGTGTGGCGCGGCCGGCGCGCGCGACAGCATCGCCGGGAGAGACGGCGGCGCGCGACAGGTGGCGGCCAATAAGATGCGGCGCGGCCGCGATGCCGAGTGCGACGGCGAGCAGGAGGCCGACAAAGTTCAGCATCGAAAGCTGAAGGAACGGCGATGTCATGGGTCGTAGCGACGCCACATCGGCGAGCTTGCCGGTGATCAGTCGCTGGTCGAGGTTGGCGAGGGCCTCGAGCGCGCCGCCGAATGTCGCGTGCGGAACGGCGAGATCACCGTTGTTGGTCGCGATGCCGGCGAGCGCCGCCATAAGGGCGCCAAAGAGCGCTAGGTAGGCGAGACCGGCGCTGCGCCGGGGCGCGATGACGCTGCGAACGAGCGCGGCCAGGATGATGACGACGACCACGGCCGCGATTGCGACGCCGTAACCGGCGGGCAGCAGCGCCTGCATCGCCAGCGCCCCGCCTCTGATCTCGGCCGCGAGCAGAAACACGGCGGCTGAAACCAGGACCGTCAACGCCAGGCGCCGGGCCCATGCGCTGCCATAGCGAGCGGCGAAAAAGCCACCGATCGACTGCACGGGATACAGCACGAAGCGCGGCGCCACGATGATCGTCATCAGCGCCATGCCAGCCACGAGGCCGATCGCAAGCGACAGACCATCGTATCCGAGGGTGACGAGCGCACCTGCGGCGCCGATGACGGCGAGCGCGCCCAGCGCCTCGACGCCGTACACGAGTGCCGGCCTCATGCCTTCGCCGGTCGATTGCGCGCGTGCGCGACGCGAGAAGACGAGCGCAAGGATTGCGAGGCCCATCAACGACCCTTGCGCGCCGATCCAATATCCCAGAGGAAAGCCCGCGATGCGCGCGAGGTTCAGCGTCAACGCGGCGAGCGGCAGCGCAAGCGCAAGCACGATCCAGGCAATAAGCCCGATCACCATCAATCGACGCGTCGGCCTGCTGGCACCGGAGATGCCGTCAACTGACATGCTGCTCGCTCACCCCAATCGCCGTCAAACCCCGGCGGGCGCGTTGTGGCGCGCAAACGGGCCCCGATCAAGGCACAGATTGACGGGGTGGGGGGTGTCGTTCATCGTCGGCCGCAACGCCGGGTTGCCGGCCATAAAACAAAGCAAATTCGGGAGGGGCGAGATGGCAACCGCAGGCGAGGGGGTTCGCGTGCGCGCGGCGAAAGAGCCGATGACGCGCGAAGAACGCAAAGTCATCGTCGCATCGTCCGCCGGCACCATCTTCGAATGGTACGATTTCTATCTCTACGGAGCGCTCGCCACCACGATCATCGGGCCGCAGTTCTTCAGCGCCTATCCGGACTCAACGCAGGCGATCTTCGCGCTGTTGGCATTTGCCGCAGGCTTCATCGTAAGGCCGTTCGGGGCACTCGTTTTCGGCCGTTTAGGCGACCTTGTGGGACGCAAGTACACGTTCCTCGTCACGATCATGATCATGGGCTTGTCGACGTTCCTCGTCGGGCTCTTGCCCAACTACGACGCGATCGGGGCGGCGGCGCCCATCGCGCTCATCGTACTGCGCATGGCACAGGGACTGGCGCTCGGCGGCGAGTACGGGGGTGCCGCGACCTATGTCGCAGAGCACGCACCACATAACCAGCGCGGTTACTTCACGAGCTGGATTCAGACAACGGCGACACTGGGCCTGCTGCTTTCGCTTGTCGTCATCATGTTCACGCAGATTTTCGTGAACGCGAATTACCCGCCCGTCACGCTCGCCAACGGCACGACGATCGATGCGTTCAAGGCGTGGGGCTGGCGCATTCCGTTTCTCGCTTCGATCGTCCTGCTCGCGATCTCGCTCTACATCCGACTGCAGATGAGCGAGAGCCCGGCGTTCAAGAAGATGAAAGAGGACGGCACGGAATCGAAGGCACCGCTCAAAGAGGCGTTCGGGACATGGAGTAACGCCAAGATCGCGCTTATTGCCCTGTTCGGTTTGACGGCGGGTCAGGGCGTCGTCTGGTACACGGGACAGTTCTACGCGCTCTTCTTCCTGCAGAAGATTTTGCGGGTCGAGGAATTCACGGCCAACGTGCTGATCGCGTGGGCGCTCATTCTCGGAACCGGTTTCTTCATCTTCTTCGGGCGACTTTCTGACCGGATCGGACGCAAGCCGGTGATCCTTGCGGGCTGCTTGCTCGCGGCACTTTCCTATTTCTGGCTTTTCACGGCGCTGACAAAAACCGCCAATCCGGCACTCTATCGCGCTCAGGAGGCGACGAGCGTTCAGGTCGTGGCGGACCCGGTGGAGTGCTCGTTCCAATTCAACCCGACGGGCAAATCCAAATTCACGTCAACGTGCGACGTCGCCAAGGAGCTGCTGGCGAAATCTG
The DNA here is from genome assembly GCA_902825785.1 of uncultured Hyphomicrobium sp. GTDB lineage: Bacteria > Pseudomonadota > Alphaproteobacteria > Rhizobiales > Hyphomicrobiaceae > Hyphomicrobium_B. The sequence continues at coordinate 5,154 of CADECN010000048.1, forward strand.
CCGTGCAATACAGCGTCGTCGATGGCCCGGCCGGACAGCCCGCCACTGTTTCGATCAACGGCGGCGCGCCGATTGCGGCAAGCGATTCGGAGTTCGCAGCAAAGGTGGGCGCGGAACTCACCGCCGCCGGCTATCCCGATGCGCACAACCCCGAGATCGTGCGGATCGCCATCGATCCTGCGGCGGGGCTCAGCAACTTCGCCAAGCTCTTCGACATCTTCTCAGTGCAGAAGCTGACGATCATCGCGATCCTGACCACGCTCATCATATTCGTGACCATGGTCTACGGCCCGATCGCGGCGGCGCTGGTGGAACTATTTCCGACGCGCATCCGCTATACCGGCATGTCGCTGCCATATCACATCGGCAATGGTTGGTTTGGCGGACTGCTGCCGGCAACCGCGTTCGCGATGGTCGCCTGGTCGGGCGATATCTACTACGGACTATGGTATCCGATCGTGATCGCGCTCATGACGTTCGTCATCGGGCTGCTGTTCGTGCCCGAGACCTTCAAGCGCGACCTGTTCGCCTCGTCCGATAAGAGCTGAGCCAAAAAGGATAGGGCAGCGCGCATCGCGCACTGCCCTATTCTTCGTTATCCCTAGACTTGGACCTTATGTTCGTTTTTCGAGGCTGCGGCGGGTCCGCCGTTCGCAAGCGGCGGCACCATGACCCAACATAAACTCTGCGTCAAGTCACCGCGCGACAATAAAAAAACGACGTGCAACTGTCATGCAGACTGCCGCATTGGTGGGCGTCAGTTATGGCCGGAGTGATCAAATACGGGGCCCGATTTTTCATCATCGAGCCCCGGCTGACGGTCCATACCGTGCGGGCCCAGGGCGCCGACGGGTTCGACCGTGCCTTCGACCTCGATTCGACCTGCCTTCTCGAAATTGAGGGTCAGCGTGACGAGGTCGCCCTCTTTCAGCGGGGCCCTCAGATCCATCAGCATTACGTGGTCGCCGCCCGGCTTCAAGACGTGCGATTCACCGCCCTTCAGGTCGATGCCTTCTAGGCGGCGCATCCTGACCACGTCGCCATCGCGGGTGTGGCCGTGAATCTCGACGCGACCGGCGACAGCGGATTCGGCCGCAATCAGGCGGTCAACCGTGCCATCCCCGGCCCTGATTTCCATGAATGCCGCGCCAACGCTGGCGCCTGCGGGCGTAGCGCGCAGCCAGGGATGGGAGACGATCACGCCGCCACCCGTTGCCCCGTGCGCGCCGACCGGCGTCGCCAAAGGCGCGGCCAAGCCTGACGCCAGAACCGCCGCCACGACCAATAGTTTTCGCATTTTTCGCTCCACGAGCTTGCTTTCCAGCCCCATATAAGCGCTATGCGCGCATGTCCAAACGCGACGTGCGGTTCGGGCGGTTTCGGGAGCGGTTCTTAACCTCCCGAGACCGTGGAATGTGCTAAAATCTAAGGGTGTATGCGCAAACCGGAGTTGCGTCCCGTGGTGGCCAAGCGGCGGGTTCTCCTTATCGTCAGCGGTGGTATTGCCGCCTACAAGTGCCTGGACCTGGTGCGGCGGCTCGGCGAGCGTGGCTTCGCGGTACGCACCGTCATGACCAAGGCCGCGGAACGCTTCGTGACCCCCTTGTCGTTCGGCGCACTGACAAACGAGCGTGTCTTCACCGATCTCTTCGACCTCGATGAGGAGCGCGAGATCGGCCATATCCGGCTCGCGCGCGATACCGACCTCATCGTCGTGGCGCCCGCAACAGCCGATATCATCGCGAAGATGGCGGGCGGACACGCCAACGATCTCGCCACCGCCGTTTTGCTCGCGACCGATAAGCCGGTGCTGGTGGCGCCAGCCATGAACCCACGCATGTGGGCGAACCCCGCAACACAGCGCAATGTGCGCCAGCTACGGGCCGACGGTATTCATTTCGTGGGCCCGGCGAGCGGCGAAATGGCGGAACGCGGCGAAGCGGGCACGGGCCGTCTCGTAGAGGTGCCCGAACTCATCGAAGCCATCGAGCGACTGGCCATGCCGGAAAGCGCGGCGCAATCTGGCGCGCTTGCGGGCCGCCATGTGCTCATTACAGCGGGCCCGACGCACGAACCCATCGATCCGGTGCGCTATATTGCCAACCGGTCGTCGGGCAAGCAGGGCTACGAGATAGCGGCCGCGGCGGCACAGCTCGGCGCGCGTGTGACGCTCGTATCGGGACCCGTCACGCTGACGCCACCACCGGGCGTCGAGACGATCCGCGTCGTCACCGCGGCGGAAATGCTCGAAGCGGTTTCAAAGGCGCTACCCGCCGATATCGGCGTTTTTGCCGCCGCCGTCGCCGATTGGCGGCTGGCACAGCCGAAACCCGAGAAGATCAAGAAGTCCGCAGGCGGCGCGGCGCCGACGTTCAAGCTTGCCGAGAACCCGGATATCCTGCGCACTGTCGCAACACGCCAGACCGACCGCCCCACTCTGATCGTCGGATTCGCGGCAGAAACCGAGGACGTCCTTGCGCACGCGAAGAAGAAGCTCAAATCGAAGGGCGCGGACTGGATTGTCGCCAATGACGTTTCGCCGGAAACGGGCATCATGGGCGGCGATCACAACACGGTCCATCTGGTCACGGCCGCTGGCGTCGAGAACTGGCCGAATATGAGCAAATGCGATGTCGCGGCGCGTCTCGTGGAGCGGATCGCGCAGCACCTCGATCAGTTGCGACCGAAACGGACGGCGGCGGAATGAAAGCTGCCCTTGGTCGAAGTCTGCGCGTCAAGGTTCAGCGCCTTGATCATGCGCGCGGACTGCCGCTTCCCGCCTACCAGTCGGACGACGCGGCGGGCCTGGACCTCGTTGCGGCGGTCGCCGAGGATGCGCCCGTTATATTGATGCCGGGTGCTTTTGCGATGATCCCGACAGGTCTCGCACTGGAGCTTCCGCGCGGAACGGAAGCTCAGGTCCGGCCGCGCTCGGGCCTGGCAGCGCGTTTCGGCGTCACTGTTCTCAATTCGCCCGGTACAATCGACGCCGATTATCGCGGCGAGGTGTGCGTGCTCCTCGTTAATCACAGTAAGAGCGCGTTCCAGATCAAGCGCGGCGAACGGATCGCACAGATGGTCCTGGCGCCGGTTTCGCGCGTCGCCTTCGTCGAGGTGGAGGTGCTATCGGCAACCAAGCGCGGCGCGGGCGGGTTTGGTTCCACCGGCGTCGCGGCGACACGATCCTCCAAGCAGGCGAAGTCGAAGAAAGCGATTGCCCAATCGGCTCCAAAAAAGAAACGCACGTCGGCCCACCGGCCATCAAAGCGAAAGCGGGCGACGGCTCGTTCCTAACGCCAATGCGACGGCCAGCAGCGAGCCCTTGAGCACCGGCGCTGAACCTGCGAAAAACCGCGTGAAAACAGGCCGCAGACAACAGAGACATTTTAGAATGACAGACATCAAAACGATTGCCGGAATTACGCATTGGGGCCGCGGCCGCGTCTATGGTTCGATCGCAGAGACAATCGGCCAGACGCCGCTTGTGAGACTAGACCGCGTGAAGGCCGCCGCAGGGCTCAACGCCGACATTCTTCTGAAGCTCGAGTTCTTCAATCCGCTGTCGTCGGTCAAAGATCGCATCGGCGTGTCGATGATCGACACGCTCGAATCGGAAGGCCGCATCACGCCCGGCAAGACCGTTCTGATCGAGCCGACTTCCGGCAATACGGGCGTCGGCCTCGCGTTTGTTGCCGCTTCGCGCGGGTATCGCCTGATCCTCGTCATGCCGGAGACGATGTCGATCGAACGGCGGAAGATTCTCACGCATCTGGGCGCCGAACTCGAGCTAACGCCAGGTCCCGGCGGTATGCCGGCCGCGGTCGCGCGCGCCGAAGAACTCGCAAAGACGCTGCCCGATGCAGTCATTCCCGGGCAGTTCGACAACCCCGCCAATCCGCTCGTGCACGCGCAGACGACGGCGGAAGAAATTTTCAATGATACGGGGGGCAAGGTCGATGCGCTTGTCATCGGTATCGGAACGGGCGGCACGCTTACCGGTTGCGGCCGCGTTCTAAAGCCACGTATTCCGGGCCTGAAGATCTTTGCGGTCGAGCCTTCGACGAGCGCGATACTTTCGGGTCAGCCGCGCGGTCCGCACAAGATCCAGGGTATCGGCGCGGGTTTTGTTCCGAGCATTCTCGATCGCAGTCTCATCGACGAAATCGTGACCGTGCCGAGCGAAATGGCTTTCGAAATCTCGCGCATGGTAGCTCGCGTCGAGGGCATTCCTGGCGGCATTTCCACAGGCGCGAATGTGGCGGCGGCGATCACCGTCGCGCAGCGCCCGGACATGGCCGGCAAGACGATCGTGACGTTTGCGCCGTCCTCGGCGGAACGGTACTTCTCAAGCGAACTTTTCGTCGAACCGGCGGCCAAGTCGTAGGTAAGAGCGCGAGGCGCGATGGTGAAGCTGACGGCAGAAGAGGTGCAGCGCTACAAGCGTCACCTCGTTCTGCGCGAGGTGGGCGCGCAAGGCCAACAGAAACTGAAGGCGGCACGCGTGCTGGTCATCGGCGCGGGCGGGCTCGGCTCGCCTGTGCTGCTTTATCTGGCGGCGGCCGGCGTCGGCACCATCGGTATCATCGACGACGACACGGTGTCGCTCGACAACCTGCAACGGCAGGTGGTGCACGACAGCGCCGACACGGGGAGGCTTAAAACAGAAAGCGCGTCCGACGCCATTGCACGCATCAATCCGCTGGTGACGGTCGAAAAGCACCCCGCTCGTTTGACGGCGGCGAACGCGCTCGACGTCATCGGCCGCTACGACATCGTCGCCGACGGCTCTGATAACTTCGCGACCCGGTATCTCGTGGCGGATGCCTGCTACTTCGCGCGCAAGCCGCTGGTCTACGCCGCACTCGGTTCACTCGACGGCTATCTGTCGGTGTTCAAGCCTTTCGAGACGACGGCGGATGGAACGCCGTATCCGTCTTTGCGGTGCGTGTTTCCGGAAGCGCCGCCGGCGGGACTGGTCGCCAATTGTTCGGAGGTTGGCGTGCTTGGCCCGGTCGCGGGCGTCATGGGCACGCTGCAGGCAACCGAAGTTGTCAAAGAGATCATTGGGCTCGGCCAGTCGCTTGCAGGACGGCTGCTGATCTACGACACGGCCGCGAGCCGGTTCGAGACGATCTCCGTCGCGTGGGACCCGGACAATCCGCTCACGGGCCGCAACGCGACGATCAAAGACCTTTCAGGCCATGCAGGAGCGCAGGGCGCGGCCTGTGCCGCCGAATAAGCGCCCGGGGCTGCCGGGTCTTCCGTACCTACGGACGACGCTCCTCGGCGCGGGACAAACTCAGCCCGTGCTACGCTCGCGCTTTGCTGCCTTGGCAACGCGTTTTGTCGCGTTCTTGAGCTTGCGCTGACGCGCCTGGATGCGGCGGCGGCGGTTGTCCGACATATTTGGCATTAAAGCGTCTCCCTGGAGTTCAAGTCGAAGGCGCCGTCCTAGCGTCTCGGCGGGAGTGCTGCAAGCCGCTGTTTAGGCGTTCCGTAGGGAACTGAACCTTAAGGCCGCGACGTGCGACGAACCGGCATACTGAACTGAAGTGTTGCGTAAGAAATAAGCCCCTCAGAGCGTCTCAACCCGGGAAGGAGACGGCTGAGGGGTTTGACTTTTGCGGGTTACAACATGGCGGGGTGGACGCGATCGGGCGGCGCGTGCCCGTCGGCAAAGGCCTTGATGTTGATGATGACCTTCTCGCCCATGTCGATGCGGCCTTCGATGGTTGCCGAACTCATGTGAGGCAGCGCCACGACGCGCTCAGAGGCGAGCAGGCGCGGATTGACGCTCGGCTCGTGCTCGAAAACGTCGAGCCCGGCGCCAGAGATCGAGCCCGACTCCAACAGTCGCGCGAGCTCGTTTTCGTCGATTACTTCGCCGCGCGACGTATTCACGACGTAGGCCGTCGGCTTGAGAAGTTTTAAGCGGCGTGCGGAGAGCAGGTGGTACGTCGCCGGCGTGTGCGGGCAATTGACCGAGACGATATCGACGCGCGTCAACATCTGGTCGAGGCTTTCCCAGTACGTCGCCTCAAGATCCGCCTCGAGCGCCTCAGAGACGCGGCGGCGGTTGTGATAGTGGATCTGGAGACCGAAGGCGCGCGCACGACGCGCGACGGCCTGTCCGATGCGCCCCATTCCGATGATGCCGAGACGCTTGCCGTAAATGCGGTGCCCAAGCATCCATGTCGGCGACCAACCGGACCATTTGGTCGACGGATTGCGTAGATAGGCCGCGCCTTCGGTGATGCGGCGCGGGACCGCAAGGATCAGCGCCATCGTCATGTCGGCGGTATCCTCGGTCAGCACGCCGGGCGTGTTCGTCACCAGGATGCCGCGGTTGCGGGCGGTATCGAGATCGACATTGTCGACGCCGGTTCCAAAGTTGGCGATCAGGCGCAATTGAGGGCCGGCCTGCGTCAGCACGGCGCGATCGATGCGATCGGTGACGGTTGGCACGAGCACGTCTGCGACTTTGGCGGCCTGAACGAGTTCGGCCTGCGTCATCGGGTTGTCGGATTCGTTCAGGCGCGTTTCAAAGAGTTCACGCATGCGGGTTTCGACGACGTCGGGAAGCTTGCGCGTGACGATGACAACCGGTTTCTTCGGGGTGCTCGGCATTCTGATTCCGTGCTGATTTGCGCGCCGCGGCGCCGGGGACGTAACTGGCCGACGAGGAATTTGGCTGGGGTTATGAGGTTTGTCTCTAACAGAACGCCTTGGGGAAGACAAAGTGCTGAATAGGCTGCGGCAAGAGTGCCTTGAAAGGGCATTCAAGCGTCTCGAACGAATGAAATTTTTTGCGGCGACAGTGGGATTTGCGCGCTTGAGGGCGTCGGGACGCAAGATCAGGGCGGGCAGACATGCCGCGCTCGCGACGATTGTCGTATGCGTATTGGCGGCGCTCGCGGCTGGAGCGTCGGCACAGTCCACAAACGAGCGTCCGAAGCCGCCCAGTGGTAGCGGACTGCCGGTGCCGCGTTTCGTCAGCCTAAAATCCGACCGCGTGAACTTGCGCAACGGTCCCGGCACCGACTACCCGACGGGCTGGGTCTATCGCCGCGCCGGATTGCCGGTCGAGGTAATCAAGGAATTCGAAGGCTGGCGGCAGGTTCGCGATTCGGAGGGCGCAACCGGCTGGGTGCTACAGTCGCTGCTTTCGGGACGGCGCACCGGTCTCGTCGTGCCGTGGGAGCGCAAATCCGGCAAGACGCCTCCGCTCGTTCCCATCGTGGCGAACGACAGTTCAAGCGCGGGCGTCGTCGTCAATGTCGAGGCCGGCGTCATCGCCGATCTGCACGCCTGCGACGGCCGGTGGTGCCGCGTGACAGTCGACAAGTACAACGGCTACATGGAGCAGAAAAAGCTCTGGGGTGTCTATCAGGGCGAGACGATCAAGTAGCGGCGCGCCGGCTCAAGCCTTGGCGAGGCGAACCACGACGTCGATGTGCGTGATGCGCATGCCTTCTGGCGGCTCAGGTAGACCGGTGACTTCAATCGTGTCGCCAGGGATGTCCATAAGATCGCCCGTCGACTCGAGCAGGAAGTGGCTGTGGTTCGACGTGTTGGTGTCGAAGTACGCCTTTGAACCCTCAATCGCCAATTCGCGCACCAGACCAGCGCGCTTGAACTGGTGCAATGTGTTATAGACGGTTGCGAGCGAGACGTGCTCGCCCAGCGCCGCTACTTCCGCGTGAAGCTGCTCAGCCGTGACATGGCGATCTTCTGCGCTAAAAAGCAGACCGCCCAGAACCATGCGCTGGCGGGTCGGGCGTAAGCCCGCACGCTTCAGAAGCTCCGGAACCGACCGTCCGGCGTGGTCGGGATGTTGCTGTTGCAATTTCTCGGTCATTTTCATCGCGCGCGAAGACCGTCCACAACGAGGCGGACAGACCGAAATATAGACATTGTCAACAAAAGCCGCAACTTGCACCCCAAGTCAGTTTAAAAGGCCCATAAGCCGGCCCGAGCGACGGGCCGCAGGGGGCGCGGCTTTGCGCAGCCCCAAGCGTGTGTTAGGGACGCGGCGCAACGGGTGCTCGCCGGCTAGGCAGGCGCCCTCCTGACCCCATTTGCGGCCTGGCGCCGTGGCGGCTGCGAGGCGAGGGACGTAATGGCGGAACGCCGCTCAAGTTTCGAATTTGAGGACTTGCTGGCCTGCGGGCGCGGCGAGCTTTTTGGCCAGGGCAACGCTCAGTTGCCGCTGCCGCCAATGTTGATGTTCGACCGCATCGGCCATATCTCCGACAGCGGCGGCGCGCACGGCAAGGGGCTGATCGTGGCCGAGTTGAAGGTCGCGGGAAACGAACGGCTGAACTGGGTTTTCGATTGCCATTTCAAGGGCGATCCAGTCATGCCGGGTTGTCTTGGGCTGGATGCGCTGTGGCAGCTCACCGGATTTTTCCTGGGCTGGCTTGGCCTGCCGGGGCAGGGCCGCGCCTCGGGCGTGGGTGAAGTGAAGTTCACGCGCGAAGTGACGCCCGATGTAAAGACCGTCGAATACGTCATCGACGTGAAACGCGTTATCGCGCGCAAGCTGAAGCTTGCGGAAGCGGACGGTGCGCTCAAGGCGGACGGCGAAGTTATTTACACGGCTAAGGACCTTAGGGTCCTACTCAAATCGGGCGAAGGGCCTTAAGTCGTTCTCGGCAACACTTGCACGCTGGCCCGGTCCGGTACGCAAGAAACCAAATAGGGAAAAAAGGCGGATGCGGCGCGTGGTCGTCACTGGGATGGGTGTCGTGTCGTCCATCGGCAACAATACCCAGGAAGTCGTCGCCTCGCTACGCGAAGCCAAATCCGGCATTTCGCACGCCGACGCGTACGAAAAGCTCGGTTTTAAATGCCAGGTCCATGGCCAGCCCAAGATCGAATGGGAGTCGATGGTTCCGCGCAAGCCGAAGCGATTCATGAACCCAGGCGTCGCCTGGAACTGGATCGCCATGGATCAGGCGATCCGCGATGCGGGCCTCGAGAGCAGCGACGTCGTCAACGAGCGCTCGGGGATCATCATGGGCTCGGGCGGGCCTTCGACGCGCGCCATCGTCGACGCGGCGGAGACCACGATCAAATCCGGCGGCCCTAAGAAAATCGGTCCGTTCGAAGTTCCCAAAGCCATGTGCTCCGGCCCGTCGGCGGCACTCGCCACCGCGTTCCAGATCAAGGGCGTCAACTACTCAATCTCGTCGGCCTGCGCGACAAGCGCGCACTGCATCGGAAATGCCGCCGAACTCATTCAGTGGGGCAAGCAGGACATCGTCTTCGCGGGCGGATGCGAAGAGCTGGATTGGACGCTGTCGAATTTGTTCGACGCCATGGGCGCGATGTCTACGCATTTCAACGCGACGCCGGAGAAGGCAAGCCGCGCCTATGACAAAAACCGCGACGGGTTTGTCATCGCAGGCGGCGCCGGCGTCGTGGTGCTGGAAGAATTGGAGCACGCGAAGGCGCGCGGTGCAAAGATTTACGGCGAAGTCGTGGGCTACGGCGCGACCTCGGACGGCTACGACATGGTGGCGCCGTCGGGCGAGGGCGCCGTGCGCTGCATGCGTCTCGCGCTCAAAGGCATGCACGGCAAGGGCTTGCCCCGGATCGACTACATCAATCCGCACGGCACAGGTACGCCGGTAGGCGATGCCAAGGAGATCGACGCTATCCGCGCCGTGTTCGGCAAGGACGCGCCCACAATAGCGGCGACCAAATCTCTGACCGGGCATTCGCTCGGTGCCATCGGCGTGCAGGAGGCAATCTTCTCGCTGCTGATGCTGAACAACGGCTTCATCTGCGAGAGCGCGAACATCGAGGAGATCGACCCGGCATTCGCCGATATGCCGATCGCCCGCACGCGCATCGACAACGCCGAGCTTAACTGTGTCATGTCGAACAGTTTCGGGTTTGGTGGCACGAATGCGACCCTCGTGTTCCAACGGCACGATGGTTAACCGCACGCGGCCGAGGCGGCGGTTTAATGCTGCTCGGCCACTGCGGTGTCGCTTGGTAATAGAGTGTGCGAGTTCACAGGCGCGGAGCCGGCTGGTTCGAGATCAGCGGACGCAAATTTGGTGACAGGACGAGGCGACCAATGACGGAGATCGATATCGCAAAGCCAGGACCGCTGATGGCTGGCAAGCGCGGCCTCGTGATGGGGGTGGCGAACGATCGATCGATCGCGTGGGGGATCGCGCGCATTCTGGCAGGGCAGGGCGCGGAGCTGGCCTTTACCTACCAGGGCGGCGCGTTCGGCCGACGGGCCGTGCCGCTGGCACAATCGCTCGGCTCCAAGATCATCGAGGAATGCAACGTCCTCGACCTTCAGAGCGTGGACAACGTGTTTTCGCGCATCAAGCAGGAGTGGGGCGGAATCGACTTCGTCGTGCACGCGCTCGCCTATTCCGACCCAAAAGAGCTGAGCGGGCGCTACGCGGACACGACGCGCGAGAACTTTACGAACACCATGGTGATCTCGTGCTTCTCGTTCACCGAGGTCGCCAAGCGGGCCGCCGAGGTAATGCCGAACGGCGGATCAATGATCACGCTATCCTATGGCGGCGCGACACGCTGGGTGCCGTCGTACAATGTCATGGGCGTCGCAAAAGCCGCATTGGAAGCCTCGGTACGCTATCTCGCCGCCGACCTCGGACCGCAGGGCATCCGCATCAACGCGCTGTCGGCCGGGCCGATGCGCACGCTATCGGGCGCGGGCGTGTCGGACGCGCGTGTGATCTTCAATTTCCAGCGCGAGAATTCGCCGTTGAAACGGACGCCGTCACTCGATGAAGTCGGCGGCTCAGCGCTGTATCTGCTCTCTCCGCTGTCGGGCGCGGTGACGGGCGAAGTGCACTTTGTCGATTGCGGCTATAACACCGTCTCGATGCCGACCTTGCAGGGCCTGAAAGATCACGACTCGGAGGGCAAAGCCCAGGGCCGGCCGCCGGAAGCAGCCGAGTAACGGACGGCACGACGACCACCCCT
>CADECN010000049.1 GCA_902825785.1 uncultured Hyphomicrobium sp.
GTCTCCGTCGGGCTCGGCGAATTCAAGCTCGATGCCGCCTTTACCAGCCCCAGCCGTATGACGGTTCTGTTTGGTCCGTCTGGTTCCGGCAAGACCACGATTTTGAACCTCATCGCGGGCGAACAGATCCCGCGTAGCGGTTACATCCGCTGCTGCGGCGTCACTCTGACAGACACCGCCGCTCGTATATTCGTGCCCAAGCATCGCCGCCGCGTCGGCTATGTATATCAGGATAGCCAGCTGTTCCCGCATCTGACGGTCGAGCAGAATTTGAAATTCGGCCGCTGGTTTTCAGGTAGTCGACCGGGAGAGCTGCCTTTCGCCAAAGTTGTTGAGGCGCTTGGCATCGGTGCGCTTCTGAAGCGAAGGCCAACGCGTCTTTCCGGCGGAGAAAAGCAGCGCGTCGCACTCGGCAGAGCACTGCTATCCAATCCGCGCCTGCTTTTGATGGACGAACCATTGGCCAGTCTCGATGGCGCGCGCAAAGAAGAAATCCTTCAGCTGATCGAGCACATCCGCGACGAGTTCTCGGTGCCGATGATTTATGTCACCCACGCGTTGGATGAAGCACGCAGGCTCGCCGCCACCGCCGTCCGCCTGAGAGATGGGCGCGTCGAAGCCGTTGGGCCGGCCGCCGACGTGCTGGGTTGATCGAGGCTTAAGACTTGGGAGGCCTGGTCGTGCTCGCCCGTCGTTTGCGGGCAGCGGGTTCAGAGCGCGTATCGCCGTCTTTCCGCAAGCGCTTCTTTATCATTCTCAGTTGCGGTGCGAAAACTTCGATCGCGGATGATTCCATCGTGCGATACTCGCGAACCAAGCGCTCGCCGAATGGCGTCAGCCGAGCCGCTCCGCCACCACGGCCGCCATGGCGCCGCTCGACGAGCGGGCTCGCGAACATGTCGTTGAACTCGTCGATCAAATACCAGGCGCGCTTATAGGACATGCCCATGGCCTTGGCGGCCTTGGCGATTGAGCCGTGTTTTCCGATCATCTCAAGGAGTTGGATTCGACCGTGACCGATATAACGGTCGTCGTCGAAATCGATCCTGAGTTTTATTTCGGCCATGGATCCAAATTCATCGCGCGCAAATCATTGTTGCCGGTCAGAATCCGTAAAATTGGAATGAATTTTTTAACGCGTGGCCGTGGAAACTGCTTCCATAGTTTGGAACACGCGCGCGCCATTCGGAAAAATTTCCCACTAATACCAATGGCCAAAAACGATTTTGAACGACTGCCAGCGACCACAAGGTTTGGTCAATAACTGAGTAGTATAACGTTTGTGAGCGCGGCTTCGCCAATTATCCGGGAGCCAGTGCATCGGCAACATACTTTGGCGACATTCCATGAAGTTTGGTCCCTATTCGGTCCCCTTTCCAGCCATTGTAATGACCGCGGGCGTGGTCACGATAGCGCTGATTTTCGCCTTTTGGCCGACTGGGCTGAGCGACAGTCTCGACATCGTCAAATCGTTCAATCTCGACGATTCGACATGGCAAACTGTGAAGGTTGATGCTCAGGGTCGCATCGTTCGAGTCGGCACCAATCCCGTCACGCTCGGCGCCTTCATCGGCTTGATCGGACTTTGCATCGTCGGCGTATGCGCGAGCGCCTGGCAGCTATTTTCCCCCTCATCCAGGCCCAAGGTGGCGCCGGCGGTCGAGGCCGCTTCGGTAACACGCGCGGTTGCCGCTGCCGCCGCTCCTAAGGCGGCCGAACAAATGATGATGAAGGTCGAATCCGCCGGCCTGAAACTCGAGGGCGAACTCGCAACCGTCCTGAAGCTTCTGCAGATGCAGCTCGGAACGAGCGAGCGCTATTCGGACGTACTGGACGACGCGAACGATAAGCTCCCGGGCGCCACGTCGATCGAGCAGGTCGAGCGCATCGTCGAGCTTCTCGTTACTGAAAATCTGCGCGTCCGCAATGAAGTGACCAAGCTGAAGCGTGGTCTAGAAACGTCTCAGACCCAGATCGAAAACCTCCGCCTCAGCCTCAATCAGGTTGAGGAAGAAGGCACCATCGACAGCCTGACCTGGCTCAAGAACCGCCGCTGGTTCGACCGCAACGGTCCTAAGCAGGTTTCTCAGGCTCACGAAGACAACACGAACATGTCGCTCGTTATGGCCGATATCGACAACTTCAAGCTGATCAACGACACCTTCGGTCATCAGGTTGGCGATGAGGTTTTGAAGCGCTTTTCAGAACTGCTCACGACGAACATCAAGGGTCAGGACAGCGCCGTCCGCTACGGCGGCGAGGAATTCACGCTGATCTTGCCGAACACGCAGTTGTCCGGCGCACGCCAGTTGACGGACAGCATTCGCCGCACGCTTGAGACGAAGCGGTGGATGGACCAGAAGACCGGTCGGCCGCTCGGCATGGTGACGGCGTCGTTCGGTGTCGCCCAGCTTCGCGGCGGGGAAGTGCTCTCTGAACTCGTCAGCCGCGCCGACGCCAAGATGTACGAAGCCAAGCGCTCGGGCAAAAATCGCGTCGTCTGCGACGAGTAATCTGAAAAAAAGCACGGCCGGACCGGTCTTTCGACGGACGATCCGGCCGCGTTGCGGCCCGCTGCAGCGCTCGGGGGTGGCGGAAGCGGTCTGATTGCGCCGCCAGCAGGCTCAAGCGAATATCGAGCGGCTAGTTCGGCAGCATCACATGATCAATGACATGAATGACGCCGTTTGACTGATTGACATCTGCAATGGTGATCTTCGCCTTGTCGCCTTTGGCGTCGACTGTCCACCAACCGCCTTTGCCGTCGCCCATGATCGTAAGCACGCCGCCGTTGACGGTCTTGAGGTCAACCTTGCCGCCCATTTCTTTGGCTTGAGCAGCCAGATCTTCCGCTGACAGCTTGCCGGCCACCACATGATAGGTCAGCACGCCCGCGAGCTTGTCTTTGTTCTCGGGCTTCAGCAGCGTCGAAACGGTGCCCTTAGGCAGTTTCTCGAAGGCTGCGTTCGTCGGGGCGAATACCGTGAATGGCCCGGTTCCCGACAACGTGCTTGCTAGACCTGCGGCCTTGACGGCGGCAACGAGCGTCGTGTGATCCTTCGAGTGAATGGCGTTCTCGACGATATTCTTCGACGGGTACATCGGTGCGCCGCCAACGGTCACGGCCTTTTTCGTCATCTCGGCGTGCGTCAGCGACGGGCTGGCGATTCCGATGGACAAAGCGAGAGCGAAGACGGAAGCGCCCAGCAAATTGGCGCGAGCGAATTTATGCATTGGCGTAATCTCCGAGTTGTTCATTTGCGCTCCGTCGCGGAGTGCTGCGGAGTTACGGTCGTGGCGACGTTGAGTTTCGAAAACCGAGAATCTTTTCGGGCGCAAACCAGAGCGCGCATACCGAAGCGTCTACTTGCCCTCGGGAATAACCTTGCCGGCGAAAACAACCGGACCGGTTGGCGCCCCTGTGGTCGAGCCGCCCTCGGGTTCAAGGCTGACGGCAAAGGTCGCGCTTTCGATTACATCAGGCTTATAGGCCGCAAGCTGCGGCTTCACCTTCACGCCCGGACCGTCGATGAGGCCGAGTGATTTCGGCGCGCCGAGACTGTCGTGCACGATCCAGAGCTCATAACTTTTGCCGGGCTCTGCCGGTGCCGCAACCGGCCGCACCGTCATCACACGGTTTTCGACGTTTACAGTGACGAGGAACGCCGGCGAGGCCGCATCTTTCTGAAGCACGGCAACAAGATTGCCCGGCGTCGACGGACGCTGGAACTCCCGCACACCGACAAAGATCGCAAGGCTCGCGGCGACCGCGGAAGACAGCATCGCCGCCGCTCGCCATGCGTTGACGCGTTTCTTGAGCTGAATGACCGAAGCGCCGTTGTCGGTAGCGCCGTCACGCGTTCGCAAGCGCGACTCGATCTTCGCCAGCGCATCAGGGGAGGGTTCCACGGGGACGACAGCATCTGCAAGCGGCGCAAGTCGCCGCTCCCACGCAATGATGGCAGCCTCGAGCGCCGGCTCCCGCTGGCGTCGCGCGGTGACCGTCGCCCGTTCCGATTGGTCGAGAGTGCCGAGCACGTACTCGGCCGCCAGTCCATCGATGTCGTCGCCGTTGATCATGGCGCCAGACATCCCTTGAGCTGAATGAGCGACCGCCGAAGCCACGTTTTTATTGTATTGACCGGCTGACCGTATTTCTCCGCGAGTTCTTCGCGGCTCAGCCCCTCGCAATAGGCGAGCAAAACCATATCGCGCCGCGCGGGCTCAAGTCGCTTGAGGCAATCGGTCAGCCGCTGCCCGTCCTCGCCGCGCATCACGGCCGCCAGCGCGGATTCAGCGTCGGTTGCGATATTGAGGATCTCCGGATGGTCCTCGACGGAATCGGGGCGCTTGCGGCGCGCCTCGTCGAGCGCCCGGTTGCGGGCGATCGTCGTTATCCAAGTGATCACCGCACCGGTTTCTGGTCTGTAGTCCGCCGCCCTTTCCCAGATCTTCACGTAAGCCTCTTGCAGCACCTCGTCCGCGAGATCGCGGCGCCGCAAAATACGCAGAACGACGCCAAAGAGTTTCGAGCTGGTCGCGGCATAGAGTTCAGCGAACGCCGCCCGATCCTGGCGGGCGACGCGCTGCATAAGAATGACCAGCTGTTGAGGCGTCGTCATGGACGTGAAACCGACGTCGGGCTCGGGCGAAGTTGAAAGGGATCAACGCTAGGCGGGCGCCCCCGATCGCGTCGACCAGAGGAGCCAGATTGCGATAAACAGTACAGTTACGGCAAGACCGTGCCGCAGGTTTCTCATGTGAGCACAATTTTTTAGGGTTGCGGGCGCCCAGCCCCTGGCATCGCCGCGATGGCGGCGTGAACACGCGCTGCCCCAGTGAAGAACCGATGCTGAGAGGCATCGTTTGCCCAGGATCCGCCGACCCCAGGGCAGAGGTGTTCACATCGCTAGGAAGACGCCAACGCCCAATCGAGCGGCGGCGTCATGGTGCGTTCTTGTCCCCAAGAACGTCGCTTTCCAGGAAGTTCGCAAGGTCGCGCGTCTGGTAGTCGATGTGGGCAGGCAAGTGCTGCCATTTGCGCATTTCGAGCTGCGCCGGATGATCGATGTAGTCCGAGTGCACGAGCACCGTCGTCATGCCGAGTTCCGAGGCGACCTCCAGGTTGTGCGGCATATCTTCGAACATGGCCGCGCCGGCAGCGTCGAGGCCGTGGTGGCCGATCATTTTATCGAACGCCGCGCGCTCGGGTTTGGGAATGAAATCGCACGCCGAGATGTCACAAATGCCGTCGAATAAGTCCAGGATGCCAATCTTTGCCGCGACTCCCTCCGCGTGGCGGTGCGAGCCGTTGGTGAAGATGAAGCGCCGCCCCTCAAGCCGGCCTAGGGCGGCGCGCAGCTGCGGCAGCTCCGGTACGACCGAAAGGTCGATATCGTGCACGTACTGAAGGAAGGGTTCGGGCTTCATGCCGTGCACTTTCATCAGACCGGCGAGCGTCGTCCCAAACTGGCGATAATAGGCTTTCTGCAAATGTCGTGCATGCGCCAGTGGCACGCCAATCGAATTGGCAATGAATTCGCCCATCCGGCGGTCGATCTGCGCGAAGAGGTTGCAGGTCGATGGATAGAGCGTGTTGTCGAGATCGAAAATCCACGTCTCGACATGCCGAAAACCACGAGGCCTTTGACTTGACGCAGGCATGGCCGAGATCGAGCCTCGTGCCTTGCCGTCCATCAGCCTTTGCCCTTCCGGCGTTCGGCACGAAGCACCAGCGTGCCGACGCCGTGCTCGGTGAAAAGTTCAAGCAGCACGCAGTGAGGCACGCGGCCGTCAATGATGACCACGCCTTCGACGCCCGCTTCCACGACCTCGATGCAGCCCTCGATCTTGGGGATCATGCCGCCTGAGATCGTGCCGTCTTTGATGAGTGCACGCGCCTCTTCGATGGTCAGTTTGGGTATCAGCCGCTTGTTCTGGTCGAGAACGCCCGCGACGTCCGTCAGGAGTAGCAGGCGCTTGGCTTGCATACGGGCGGCCAGCGCCGATGCGAACGTGTCGGCGTTGATGTTGAGCGTCTCGCCAGCCCGGCTGACGCCGACCGGAGCGATAACGGGAATGAGGTCGGA
This sequence comes from uncultured Hyphomicrobium sp., assembly GCA_902825785.1. GTDB lineage: Bacteria > Pseudomonadota > Alphaproteobacteria > Rhizobiales > Hyphomicrobiaceae > Hyphomicrobium_B. Next base: position 6,090 of record CADECN010000049.1, read on the forward strand.
CTTTGAGATGACCTCGACGATATGCGGATTGACCTCGAGCGGGTCGCCGACATAGCCGATGTCGACGGCCTTCATCAGGTTGGACTGCGGGTCAGGCATTTCGGTGATCCGCTTCGCCACCATCAGGTTGGCGTCCTTGCCGGAAATGCCGACCGCTTGGCCGCCCTGCTTGTTGATCGCCGACACGATCTCCTTGTTGATCTTCCCGGCCAGCACCATCTCGACGACTTCCACGGTCGGCTTGTCGGTGACGCGCAGCCCGTTGACGAAGTCGGACTTGATTTCGAGTTTGCTCAACATGCTGGCGATCTGCGGCCCGCCGCCATGCACGACAATCGGGTTGACCCCCGATTTCTTCATGTAGACGATGTCCTGCGCGAACGCTTCCGACAGCGCCTGGTCGCCCATGGCATGGCCGCCGAATTTCACGACCACTGTTTGTTCGTCGTATCGGATGAGGTGCGGGATGGCCTCGGCAAGGATGCGCGCCTGCTCGTGCGCCGAAGGCCGGTCCTCCGCCTGTCCACCCTTTGCAGGTGAGGTCTTGTCCGACGTCACGGCAGTCCCCCCGCTCGCTTGCGAAATGCGGCTTTACAACTTGATGCCGGCTCTTGGCCACGGTGCCGCCACCGGTGCCGGTCTTATATCGACTTGCGCGCTCGCGACAACGGATTTCCCCGGCCTTTGCGGCGGCATAAAGCGGCGTTTGAGCCCTCCTTCACACGATGGGGACGAATGCGCGCGGGCCGCTGCCCGGCCGGCATGGTATGGGTTAGGATGGTACTGACGCATCTCATATATTTGACGCGCCACGGCCTTGCTTCGGTAAGGCTGTGGGGCCTGACGGACGACGGGACCGCCACGTGAATTTCAGCGCGCCGGAACTCAACCAGATCCCAATGTCGCCGGAGCTTGCCACGACACTGGCGCACGCCACCGATGCCGCCGGCCAGATGGGATTCCCGGAAGTCAACCTCGAACACCTGCTTTCCGCCTTGTGCGACGACCCGGAGGCGCTGGCGATCCTCGACTCAAGCGGGGTGGATGCGGCGCGCATTCGCTCCGATGCGATTGCCTTTCTGTCCCGCACCGCCGGCCCGCCGATCGCCGATCGTGGTTCACTGTTTTTATCGGAAGAAGTAAGGCGGATTCTCGAAGCCGCCACCGCTGCTGCCAGAGGCGGCCGCCGTCGTGACATCAACGGCGCAATTCTTCTCGCCGCTATTGTGGGCGACGGCCGTAGCCTCGCCGCCCAGATGCTGCAGTCGCATGGCCTGTCGTTTGAAAGCGCCATCAAGGCGTTGCAGACGTCTCTGGGCCAACCTGCACGCGAGCGCACGATGGAACGGCCGATGCTTGCTGACGAGGTGCTCGCGCGGGCCCGCGAGCGCGTGCAGTCGCGCGCCGCGCCGTCGCTTCGGCAGATCATGGCCGACATGCCGCCTTCGGCGCCACCGGAGCCGCTGCCGACGCCGGAACTAACGGTCGCGCCGCAGGCCCCCGATCCACTTCCCGAGCCCGCAGCCGTCGAAGCCGAGCCGTCGCTGAAATCGTCTGACCTTCTGGAAACGCTCAAGGCGGAGACGTCGGAGCCGACGCTGGCGGAAGTCGACGAAGCGATTGCGGCGTTGGACACAGTCGAAGCCGCTACCTCTCCGCTGGACGACGCGGCACCGACCGAAAGTGCGCCAACTGAACCGTCAGTTGCTGAAGAAGCGCTATCGGAGCCCACCAAGCCGGAAGAACCATCCGAAGTAGCGGCCACGGCCCTGCCGACAGCGGACACCGTGCCCACGCCGGCTCCGCCAGCCGCTGGCCCGGTCGCGCCACAGCCGCTGCCAACGGCTTTTGGAGCGCCGAGCGCGCCCACAATCCCCGCTGCCAATCCAGCCGATAAACCCGCCACGGTTGCCACGGTGCCCGAACCGTCGGCGCCGCGCCTTCCTGCATTTGACCGGCCAGCCAACCGGCCAGCCACAAGCACTGCGCCATCGCCGCCATCGGGTTCGCTAGCGCAACGCCAATCGTTTCCGCCTCTGTCGATCGAACGGCCACGGCCAGGCCCGGATCTGCCTCCACCAATCCCACCTAATGCTTTGCCTCCGGGTATGCCGCCGCTCTCCGCCCGTGCGCCCGCGGGTCCGCCGCTTGGCGCGCCAGGTCCCGCCTATCAGCCGGCGCCGCCGCCGGGATTAGGTGGCGCCCTGCCGGGCGGCCCGCGTCTGCCAATCGGGGCACCACCGGGCGCACGGCCGCCGCAGGCCATGCCGACGCTGCAGGGTCCGCAAGCGCCGCAGGGTTTCCAAGGTCCGCAGCCACGGGCGCCGCAGGCGATGCAGGGATCGCAGGCGCAACAGTCGCATGTGCCCCAGTCGCTCGCGAAGCCGCCGGTTCCGGCCACACCGGCCACGCGTGAGCGGCCTCCGGTTAAAGGTGACGGCTCTCCGTTGCACGAGAACATCCCACGCGCCATGCGCGTTGGCACCACCGAGCGCGTCGAGGTCCGGATCGCGCGCGCCGCGATGAAGGCGCTTGGATCAGGGCTCGAAAGTCCGCACGCGGGGCGGCGTTACGGCGTCGGAGCGGTGCAGGCCGTTGCCGTGCGCTTGAGAGCGCCGGAGGGCGGGTTCTTGATCGAGACGGCGTCGCCCGAGTCGCAATGGATCGAAGGCCAGGGCGGCCTCTCGATCGATGAATTCGCAAGCTGGCGTTTCAACGTCGCGCCCCAATCGCGCGGTCGACACCGGCTGCAGATCATGACCTCTGCGCGGATCGTCGGGAGCGACGGCATTGCCGCCGAGACGCCGATGCCGGATCAGGTCATTGAGGTGAAGGTTCGCCGCGACACCAAACGGGCATCGGCAAAGTTGTTCGGCTGGCTTGTCGCCGCGGCCATCGGCGTGGCGTTGGCGCTCAGCTACGAGAAGGCCTTCGAATCGGTCAGGCCCTTTGTTGAGCGATTCACGAACTAACCTTCCGCGATTGTCTTGGCGATTGCGGCACGCAGATCGTCGATGCCTTCACCGTTCTCAGAAGATGTAACGATCAGGCCGGGAAAAGCGGCTGGCCGTCGAGCCAGACCCGCCGTCGTTTGAGCGATGACATTTTCAAGCACGCCACGGCTTATCTTGTCGGCTTTTGTGAGCACGCCCTGATACGAGACGGCCGCCTGGTCGAGCAGCTCCAGGATATCTTCATCCGCTGCTTTTAGACCGTGGCGCGCATCGATGAGGACGTAGACGCGCTTCAACGTCCGCCGCCCGGCGAGATAGCCGCGCAGCACGCGGTTCCACGCCGCAACCTTGCCCTTCGGCGCCTCGGCGAAGCCATATCCCGGCATGTCGACGAGATAGAGTAGACCTTGCGGTTCGGTGAAAAAGTTGAGTTCCTGCGTTCGCCCCGGCGTATTCGACGCCCGCGCCAGCTGCCGTTGCCCGACGAGCGCGTTGATCAACGTCGATTTGCCGACGTTTGATCGCCCGGCAAGCGCGATCTCCAGACGGTCGTCCGGCGGCAGAAACTCAAGCGTCGGAGCACCGCGCTGGAAAGTCCACGCTTGCGTAAAAAGAAGCCGCCCGGCCTCCAGTTCGGCATCGCTACAGGGTTCAGTTCCGGACATTATTCAAACCTGCATCACGGGTGGCCGTCCGCGACCGGTTTGTCACTTGCTGGCGCTGCCGCCCGCACCGAACAGCCTGAGCAGCGGCGCGAAGGTTCTCTTTAGGTTTTGCAGCAGATGCGTTTCTGCGCCGTTCTTCCTGTTGATGTGCCACTGCTGGATGATCGACAAGAAGTTGCTCCACGCCCAGTAGATGACGAGGCCTGCTGGGAACGTTGCCAGCAGGAACGTGAAGAGCAGCGGCATCCATTGGAAGATCTGCTGCTGCACGGGGTCGGGTTGCGGCGGGTTGAGCTGCATTTGAACCCACATCGTGATGCCCATGACGATGGGCCAGATGCCGATGTGCAGGAACTCCGGTACGGCGTAGGGCAGCAGCCCGAACAGATTGAAGAGCGACGTCGGATCCGGCGCCGAAAGATCTTTGATCCATCCGAAGAACGGCGCATGGCGCATATCGATGGTGACGAACAGCACCTTGTACAGCGCGAAGAAAACAGGGATCTGCAGCAGGATGGGCCAGCAGCCCGCAAGCGGATTGATCTTCTCCTTGCGGTAAAGCTCGAACATTTCCTTCTGCTGGCGCTGGGCGTCGTCCTTGTACGTCTCCTTGATGCGCTGCATTTCTGGTTGCAGCTTCTTCATGCGCGCCATGCTCTCGTATTGCTTGTTGGCGAGCGGATAGAACGCTGCCTTCACCAGAACGGTGAGCACGAGAATGGTGATACCGAAGTTGTGAACGATGCCGTTGATGAACTCCATCAGGTGGAACAGCGGCTTCGTGATGAAGTAGAACCAGCCCCAATCGACCATGCGATCGAATTGCAGGATGCCGAGCGAAGTTTCGTAGTCGTCGATCAGGGTCGCTTGCTTTGCGCCGGCATAAAGATGGGCCTCGATGCCCTTGCGCGCATTGGGGGGAATGGCGATCGCGCCGCGCAGGTAGTCGGATTGATAGGAATCCTTCTCGCCCGGTTCACGCGCCTTAACGGCCGAATACATCGCCCGGTAGGGCTCCTTCTGGTCCGGAACAAGCGACGCGGCCCAGTATTTGTCCGTGATGCCGAGCCAGCCGCCCGTCACGTTTTCGATCACCTTGGGCGCGCCGACAGCATCGGCATACGTAACCTCTTGCAACCCGGCTTCGCCCGATACGCCGATCAAGCCTTCGTGCAGAATGTAGAACGCGTGCGATGCCGGGTGGCCGTAACGATGTACGCGCGCATAGGGAAGGAGTGATATCTCGGCGGCCGTTCGGTTCTCGACCTCGTCGACGACCTTGAACATGTAGTCTTTGTCGACCGAGATCGTGCGCCGAAAGACAAGGCCGGCGCCGTTGTCCCACGTCAGCGTCACCGGTGTGTCCGGCGTCAGCGTATCGCCCTTCTCGATGGTCCAGAGTGTGTCGCGGTCCGGTACCTTCAGCGGCGCGCCGCCCTGCGGCACCCAACCGAACTCCGCGAAATAAGGATCAGGCGCGCCCGCCGGCGAGAACAGCGTCACATGATTGCTGTTCGGGTCCACTGTCTCGCGATACTTGACGAGCGTGAGATCGTCGAAGCGGGCGCTCTTGAGCGCGATGGAGCCTTCGAGCGAAGGCGTGCGCAAGGCGATGCGCGGTGAGGCGCTTAGTGCTTCGCCGCGCGGCACGGCGGCTTGTTGCGTCTGCCCGCTGCCGGGCGGCACCGCTGCGGATGGCGCGGCGACCGGTCCACTCGCGACCCCGGGCGGGCCCTGCGTCTGCGTACCGCCGCGTTCTGCTTCGACCTTGCGGTCGAACTCAATGCGCGCCTGCTCCTTCTGGATGTGCGGCTTGGCAAAGAAGTATTGCCAGCCCATGAGCACGACGAACGACAGTATGACTGCGTAGAGCAGGTTGTTCTGGTCTTGATTGTCGTTCGGGGGTCGCATCAGATCCTCGGGTCGCGGCCATGGCCGGCTCGGCCTGCGGGGCAGGCAAGCGATGGCGGAAACTTGTCGCAAAAGATAGGGGACACCCGGTCACGTAGCCTTTTTTTTGTGCTCCGCGGGAGCCCGGGGTTTGTGCCGGCGTTCGGACCGCGCCACGCAGGCGGTGTTTGGATCCAGAATTTTGCGCAGCGCGCTCTCCAAATCGGCGCAGATCTGTTCGAAAGGCCTGATTTCGGCGGCTTGGCGCGCGACGATGACGTAGTCGAAGTGAGCGGCAATTTTTCCCGGCGTGGCAGCGGCGACAGCAGCCTTGAGCCGACGGCGAATGCGATTTCTGGTAACCGCGTTGCCAAGTTTCTTGGTCACCGTGAAGCCGAAACGCGCCGCGTCTGCCGTTGAATTGGCTGCCCGTTCTCGCGCTTCGATCAGGAAAGCCGTTGTAGACACGCGCCTGCCGCCGCGTACGGCGAGGAAATCGGCGCGCTTCTTGAGGGTTTCAATAGCCGTGGCGGCAACTCTATGCCGAAAGCCGTTTGCGGCCCTTGGCGCGACGGCGCGCCAGAACCTTCAGACCGCCTGCCGTCTGCATCCGCTTGCGGAAGCCGTGGCGGCGCTTGCGCACGATGCGGCTGGGTTGATAAGTGCGTTTCACGGAACGTCTCCGCTCGAGTCTGGGCCGCGCGCGATCCGCACGCTGGCAAATTAATCCATATATTTCCGCAACATACGGGAACGCCAAAGAGCCGGCAAACCGGCCAGCGTGGCGCTATGTGACGGAAAGTCGGCGCTTTATATGGGTCCCTGTCGGCCAAGTCAACGCGGTCCGAAAGAGCTGAAACGCCCAAATTCCGGACGCCGATATCAGCGGCGTCTTCGTGCCGCCCGCTATTTCGAGCCCCAGATGCACTGTCCCCGCCAAGTCCCCGCCAAAACGGGTCCGCATTATTGCGGTCGCGGCGCAAGCCTCAAACGCTCGCTCGGTTCAGCGCACATACACAACCTGCGCCATCGACACGTCGCATTTGTTGACGAACGGACCGCTGGCAGCATTTGTGGTGTTGGGCGTTGTCGCGCGTTGCTGCCCGTCAGTCAGAAACGCATGCGAGGCCGGACATGGCGAAAGACACACCCGATTCCGTAGTGACGCCCCAGCAGGCCGAAACGCTGACGCCCGATTTCTGCATTATCGGCGCCGGTCCAGGCGGCCTCGCCGTCGCCGCCACCGCCGCCGCTTTCGGCCAGCGCGTTGTGCTTATCGAGAAGCACAAAATGGGCGGCAACTCGCTGAACTACGGTAGCGTACCGGGAAAGGCACTGCTCGCGGCCGCCAAGCGCGCGCACCAGATGCGGCACGCGGGCGCCTTCGGCATCATGCCCGCTGATCCTCAGATCGACCGCCAAGCCGTGCACGACTACGTCAAGGACACGATTGCGGCAGTTGCGCCGAACGATTCGATTGAGCGGTTCACCGGGCTTGGCGTGAAGGTGATCAACGACACCGCCCGCTTCGTCGACAAGACAACCGTTATTGCCGGCGAATATCGCATCAGCCCGCGCTTTTTCGTGATCGCGACAGGATCATCCCCCGCGATACCCGCGATTCCGGGGCTGGCGGACGTACCGCATTTCACCAACGAGTCGATCTTCGACGTCACCGAGCCGTTGCCGCATTTGATCGTGATTGGAGCGGGCTCCGTTGGGCTCGAATTGGCGCAGGCCCATCGCCGACTCGGCTCCAACGTCACCGTCATCGACGCGGCCGCCGCACTCGCCAAGGATGATCCGGAGCTATCCGTTGTCGCGGTGTCCGCGTTACGCGACGAAGGCATCGACATTCGCGAGAATACGCACATCACCTCGATCAGCGGGGATGGCGGGCGCGTGAACGTCACAGTCACGCGCGACGGCGCCACAGAGTTGATCGTCGGAACGCACATCCTCGTCGCGGCAGGCCGTAAGGCGAACGTCGCGGATCTTGGCCTGGAAGCGGCCGGCATCCGCTTCGATAACGCCGGCATAAAGGTGGACACAGGTCTGCGCACGGCCAATGGCCGCGCCTTTGCCATTGGCGACGTAGTCGGCGGTCCCCAGTTCACGCACGTCGCAACCGAGCACGCCGGCATCGTTTTTCGCCGCGCCCTGTTCCGCATCCCCGCCAAGACGACGAGCCGGCCGCTGCCTTGGGTGACATTCACCGATCCGGAACTTGCCCACGTCGGATTAACCGAACTGCAGGCGCGTGCGCGCCACGGCCGCGTAAACGTCCTGCGCTGGCCCTACGGCGAGAACGACCGCGCGCAGATCGATCGCCAGACACGCGGGCAGATCAAGGTCGTGACCTCAAAGCGCGGACACATCCTGGGCGTAACCATCGTTGGCGCGGCCGCCGGCGACATCATTCAGATGTGGTCGCTCGCCATCGCCAAAGGTTTGAAGATCAAAGCGTTGACCGAATGGGTTGCGCCCTACCCGACGTTGTCCGAAATCAGCAAGCGCGCGGCGCTGCGCTACTTCGCGACCGCGCCCAGTAACCCCATCGTCCGTAAAACCATCGCGCTCCTGGCCAAGCTCGGTTAAGTATCTCCCGCAATGGAGATCGAACGTTCGGTGCAGCGCGCAATCCCTGAGGGCGATGCGAACGGGCAGAGCAAATCGGTGTCTCAGGCGCAGGCGCACTCGCGACCGAAGCCGGGCATCCTGCAGCGCCTCGAGCACGCCTGGAATCAGCTTCGGCTACCGGCCAAGCTTCTGGCATTGACGGCCGCCTTCGTGCTGATGGCGGAAGCGCTGATCTTTTTGCCTTCGATTGCCAACTATCGTGTGAGCTGGCTGCAGGAACGTTTGACGGCGGCACAACTTGCCTCGCTCGCGTCCGAGGCTTTTCCGGGCGGCCAGGTGCCGTCGGCGTTGCGCGCTGATTTGTTGCGGACCGCCCAGGTCCGCGCCATTGCTTCGCGTCGCGAGGGCGAGCGCCGCCTCGTGCTGCCGGCCGAATCCCCGCTCACGATCGATTACGTCTATTACCTGCGCCGAGAACCAACCGGCTTCTGGGACGGCCTGTCACTGAAGCTTGAGCATATCGGCGACGCAGTGGCGACAATGCTGACGCGGACCGACCGCACCATACGCGTCGTGGGCCACACCAATCCGGAGACGACCGACCTGATCGAGATCGTCATCCCCGAGGCGCCCTTGAAAGCGGCGATGAACCGTTACGCGTTCAATATTCTTCTGCTGTCGATCATCACCTCGGCCGTGACGGCAAGCGTCGTCTATCTGGCGCTCAATTGGCTATTTGTGAAACCGCTGACGCGCCTGACGGGCAACATGCTGCGCTTCTCCGAAGACCCGGAGGACGCAAGCCGCATCATGCCGGTCTCTGATCGGCAGGACGAGATCGGCATCGCCGAACGCGAACTGGCGAGCATGCAGAAGCAGCTGACAAGCCTGCTTGCGCAGAAAAGCCGGCTCGCGCAGCTTGGCCTCGCCGTCTCCAAGATCAATCACGACTTGCGCAACATGCTGGCCAATGCCCAGCTCATTTCCGACCGTCTGGTCGACATTCCCGATCCTACGGTGCAGCGTTTCGTACCAAAGCTGATCGCCTCTCTCGACCGCGCCATCAGCTTCTGCAATTCCTCGCTCCAGTTCGGCCGTGTCGCGGAAGAAGCGCCGCGTCGTGAGTTGATGCTGCTGAAGCCGCTGGTCGACGAAGTGGCCGAGAGCCAAGGGCTGCCACGCGAGGGCTTGATTGCATTTGGCGCTGACATGGAGCCGTCGCTGCGTATCGACGCCGATCACGAGCACCTGTTCCGCGTGTTGAACAACCTGCTGCGCAACGCCATCCAGTCGCTGGAGAGCGTCGAGGGTAAGTCGGATGGCGAGATCCGCGTCGCAGCGCGCCGTGAAGGCCGCAAAGTGACGATCGACGTGACCGACAACGGCCCCGGCGTTCCGGCCAAGGCGCGCGAGAACCTGTTTAAGGCGTTCCACGGTTCGACCAAGAAAGGCGGTACCGGCCTCGGCCTCGTCATCGCGTCCGAGTTGGTGCAGGCCCACGGCGGTACCTTGTCGCTGATCGACAACGGAGAGGGTGCGCATTTCCGCATCGAACTGCCTGACCGAGCCGTGTGAGTCGTCGGACCAAGGCCGGCTAGATCTTTCCGGGTCCTGCTTGCCCTACCGCACGCCACGCACACCCACGTCCGCTGTTGTGCCCCGAGCGGGTGCGCGACTCTGCTGCCCAGGCGTCGAGGTCTTCGAGGTCGAGGTCGCATTCCGGAAGATAAGTTCGACGGCGCAAATTCGGGCCCGGATCAGGCCCCGCGCTGCGCCGTCGCGTCCGGCCTCTTTGTCCTTGCGCTTGCCCGGGTCAGCGACTAGAGAGGGGCTTCGCCGCCCCGGCACCCGCCGGCGAGCCTCAAGGCCCGGACGGCGGCATGGCAGACAAAGCGCCCGTAGCTCAGCTGGATAGAGCACCAGACTACGAATCTGGGGGTCAGAGGT
>CADECN010000050.1:0-7387 GCA_902825785.1 uncultured Hyphomicrobium sp.
GATCCTGGAGGACCTTGACCCACGACTTGTCAAAGCGGCTGCCGGCGCCGGAGCGACGGCCGTTCTCGATCACGTTCTGGACGGCGCCGCAGATCGTGGACTGACGCTGATAATGCGTTTTTTCCCACTCCTGGTCGACTGCGCGGAACTTGTGCCAATCGGCGGCCTTGGCGCGCGTCCAGTCCTTCGAGTAGGTCGGGGTGCCGTCCGGGAAATTGATGATCCAATCCTGCAGCAAGTAGCGTTCGGGATCGGGCTTGACGTCGAGCGTCACGTCCTCGTAGCGCGTCGCTTTGCGGCCCTTGGGCTCGAAGTAGTTGAACTTGCGGCTGTCGGAACCGGGAAATTCGGCGGCGCCGGCGGCGCCAGATTTTACAGGCTGGGAAGCGGGCTGAACTGTGGTGTGCACTGTCATTGTCATTTCCTCCTGACGCCTTGGAATGACGTCTCTTTGGGTTATGGGCACGTGCGGTTGACTGTCATTCCTTGGCCGCGGGTTGTGTGAACTTGTCGTAGTAGAAGCGCTCCGGTTCGACGCCGATACCGAACAGCACCGGCATGACGGCATCGATCATCGGTGGTGGACCGCACGAATAGGCGTCGATCTCTCCCGACAGACCTTCGGCGCGCAAACGGCGCTGCACGACGTCGTGCACAAAGCCGGTCTCGCCACCCCAATCACCGCCGTTGTTATGGGACAGCGCAGGAATGAATTCGAAATCACTCAGCTTGCTCGTGATGTCCTTGAATTCGTCGAGGTAAAAGAGATCGCAGTCGGTGCGGGCACCGTAGAAGAAGCGGATGGGGCGTTGTTCGCCGCTTTGGATGTGATCTTGCAGGATCGACCAAAGTGGCGACATGCCGGAGCCGCCACCGATGAGCACCATCGGTCCGGGACGGCCGTCGCGGCGGAAGCATCCGCCATAGGGACCCTTGACCTTTACTTCGGTGCCTGGCTCAAGGGCTCCATCAAGAAGCGACGAGAACTCGCCATCGGGATACTTCTTGATGATGAACTGCAGTTGCCGACCCTCGCTTGGCGGGTTCGCCATCGAATACGAACGGGTCACGCCTTTTGAAGGGATCGTAATATCGACGTATTGGCCGGCCCAGAACTTGATGGGCTGCTCGAGTTCGATTTCCAGAACGCGGATGTCGTGGGTGAGTGACTTAGACCCGCAGATTTTACCGGCGAATTCTTTGACGGCAATCGAGCGGCTCAGTAGTTCCTCGTCGAAATTCAACAGTTCGACAGTGAGATCGCTGTAGGCCTGACTGCGGCAGAGAAGGATGTGATTGTCGTCTCGCTCGTGGTCGGGGAGGGCGAAAGTCGAGTACTTCAGCATCTCGACGTCACCGTCGACAAGCTTACATTTGCAGCTTGAACACTGCCCCTCCTTGCATCCGTGGGGAACGGCTATGCCCTGGCGGAAGGCGGCGTCGAGGACGGTTTCGCCCTCTTCGACTTCCAGCTCTATGCCGATCGGCTCCAGCCGGACCGTGTGTACCGTCATCGAATGCTCTCCAACGTGCCGGCGTCAGGCCGGTCTCATTCTGGGTGGATGGCGGAGGCCCGCCTTGCCAGGGCCTCCGCCGGGAGAACGGGCGCCGGGAAACGATTCGACGCCCGTTAAACCGTCTTCTTCAGTGCGCGTGCGTGCCGTTGCAGGTGCGGATCTTGAAGCCCGCGCGGTAATCCGCGATGTGCTTCTCTCGCGCTTCAGGCGACATTTCACGGATCAGCACGAGCGGACTCTGGATGGTGTGGCCGCGCACGTGATCGAGGGTCCACATGTCCTTCGGTTCGAAGCGCAGATGGGGCTGCGCCGTGATCGTCTTGCCGTCGGGGCGGACGAATCCGAGATCCTTGATGGCGTCAGACAAATCCCAGCCGTGATAGCAGTCTTCCCATATGCGCTGACCCTTGAAGCGGCCCATGGCTGGGGTCGGACGACCCTCGTACTCAGCCTGGAACGCGACCATGTGCGTCCAACGGCACTGCTCGGAACAGTACGTGTAAAGCTTTCCGTCGACCTCGCCGACGCAGAAGTCTTCGCGGATAAGCGCGGGGACCATGCAGCTCCAGCAACGATGCGGATAGACGTAGCCGTTTTCCTGGTCGAACAGCATGTTGGTCTGGCCGGGCACGCTCTTGCGGGCGTACCACTTCCAGAAATCACCGAACTCGGCGTACCAGCCCGGATACTTGTGCTCGAACCACTCGAAGTCTTTTTCCGTTTGAGCTTCGATACGCCAGAAGTTGACCGGCCAGCCGACGGCAAAGAACTGCGCGACCTTGTGGACGTAGTTCTTCTTCACGAGGCGGTCCCAAGCGGCCGCGACGTCATCATGGTGGATCTTGATGCCGTACTTTTCGAGCGGCAGCATATAGGTGCGGTAGTAATCTTCGTAGATCCAGCGGTGCCAGAGTTCGACGTAGGACTCCTTGTTCTTGTCGCGGTTCGTCGTGCCATATTCGATGAAGGTGCCGATGGCGGCGTCGACGATCGAATGGTTCTGCCAGAACGCGTATTTGAGGTCGCGCTCGAGAAGAAGGTGGTTCGACGGATCGTTGATCATCGCCATCAGCATCGAGTGACCGTTGCCGATGTGACGTGATTCATCCGACTGCACCGACAGGAACACGGTCGGCAATGCGTAGTCGCCGTTGCGGGCCGCTTCCGACGGCATGGCGACGAAGAGGGTATTGGTGAATGCCGTCTCGGCGACGACCGTCAGGTAGACGTTGGCAGAGGTAATGGCGTCGCCGCAGATGAAACCTTCGCCGAACTGGCGCCCGATGGTGGAGGCGTAGCACTTGCCGAACGCCTTCTCCGTGATGTCGAAGCCGGCGGGATCGATGTAATTTTCCATGTACCACTTCTTCAGGTTCATCTGAATTGTGGAGTGACGGAATTCGTCAACCATCTGCATGGTGAAGCCGGTGCGGAGCTCTTCACCGGGAGCAAGGCGCGCGACCATCGCCATTGAGCGAGCCGCGGAGATCTCCGGGAACGGGATGATGGCCAGGAACAGCTTCATCCATTCGACCCAGCGGGGTTCCACATTGCGGAACATGTCGCCGCGCAGGGCTGCGTCAAGTGCACCGTAAACGCGGTTGTCTTTCTCTTCCTGCATCGGGAAATAAGAGCGCAGCACCTGTTTCATCGGGTCCCGCGGCACTTTCGAAATCTTGTAGTCGGTGGGGAATGTCTGGGCTTCCTGGACATAGGTCGGCGTCCACCCGAGATCGGCGACGCGCGAGGTGGCCTCGGCAATGCTGATGCCCTTCTGAGCCGTGATCTTATTAAGTGTTAAACTCGCTGTCATTTGCTTCTCCTTTTTCGTGTCGGCGTTCGAGAAAAATCTTTGCTACTTGGATCTCGTGAGTGGCTTGCCTTCAGCGATGAAGCGCGCGCCGATAATCAGCACGCCCATCGCGAAATCCTTGCCGTGCTTGGCGATCATGCGTTCGGCGATGTCGCCAACTTCAGCAAAGAAGTCGTCCTTGGATTGCTCATCTTCGCTTTCACTATGTGCCGACGCCTTGATTGGCGTTCCTTCTTGGTCGACGATCATGACAGTCTCCGCGTTTTCTTTTCGTCCCCGCCGTTCTCGCCGCTCTTGGCGGCCGCGTCGAAATCATCGAGCGACTGCTCCAGCCACTCTTTCTCGGTGATCAATTTTTGCCGCTTAGTCTCGAGGTCCGCCTCCCGTTCGGTGATCTCGGCGAGCGTCGCGCCCGCGTCTCCGGTTGGCGTGGCGCGCTGATCGCGCTCGGCGTTGCGGCGTTGGATATCGAGGCCGTTGATCTCGTTCTCCAAACGCAGCGCCTGCGAATTGACCTCGATGATGCGGACCACGATCTCGTGCCGCTTCAGCATCTGCTCCTTGCCGTCCGGCGTATCCATAGCTGTGCTCCTCGTGAGGCGGTGCCAGGTTTGCCAGGCGCCGGATTTTAGTCCGCTTGCCAGCGTGCTCACCTCGGAACGTTTGCCTTTCTTGGCCATGGTCTGGTGTGTGCTCGCCATCAACGGACCTCAGGGAATGAGGACGGCACGGCCATGGACTTTGCCGTTGTGCAGGTCGTGCAAGGCCTGGTTGGCATCGCTCAGACGGTATTCTTTCGTCTTGAGGTGGACGCGACCGCGATCCGCCAGCGCCATCAACTCAACGAGCTCGGCGTAGGTGCCGACCAAGTTGCCGACGATCGTCTTCTCGGAAGCGATCATGTCGAGCGTCGGCACTTCCACCCGGCCGCCGTAACCGACGATGTAGTAGAATCCGTCGTTGCGGGTGGCATCGAGGCCCTTCTTGATGGAGTCGCCTTCGCCGACGAAGTCGATGACGGCTTCGGCGCCCTGGCCGCCCGTCAACTCCTTGACGGCTTCGACCTCGTTGCCGTCGGCCTTGATGAGATGTTCCGCGCCGCATTCCTTAGCGAGCTGGAGTGATCCTTCGGACCGGTCGATGGCGATTACGGTTGCCGCGCAAAGCGCTTTCAGAACCTGGATGCCGATATGCCCAAGGCCTCCGACGCCGATGACGACGACGAACTGTCCGGGCAGCAGGTGGCGGGAGGCCTTCTTGGCGGCGCGATAGGCGGTGAGGCCGGCGTCGGTGAAGGCTGCAACATCTTTCGGCGCGAGCGACTTTGGGAGTTTGATCAGCGAGCGTTGCGATGTTTTCAGGTATTCGGCGTAGCCGCCGTTGGCGTTGATGCCGGGGAAGCTGCTGCCTTCGGCGTGCATGTCGTTGCCGCGGCGGCACGCGAGGCAATGTCCACTGGTGATGAGGGGATGGCACACAACCGGGTCGCCGACTTTGATGCCGTTGGTCGCTGAGCCAACTGCTTCGACCCAGCCGGCGTTCTCGTGACCCATGATGTAGGGGAGAGCGACGTTCGATTTATCGCGCCAAATGCCTTCGATGATGTGGAGATCCGTGCGGCAAACGCCGGCGCCGCCAATACGGACGATTACGTCGGTCGGATTCTCAATTCGCGGGTCAGAGACGGTTTCGTATTTTACGAACTCCTGGCCCGCGAGTTTCTCGTCATATCGGTGCAGGACCGCCGCTTTCATCTGATCACCTTTCCATCCCTTGGCGCACTCTGTTGGCGAGCGCTTGGAAATGATGATCAGCAACCTCCATGCCAACGCGATAATGCATGGAATTCACAGGGAAATTCTGTATCTCTTGCGTGCGACGATGTGTTCGAATTAACGAAGTGGCGCGCAACACATGTTGTGTTTGTCAACATTGTTGCGACGCAAGTTCTGGCGGGTTAGGCGCGTTCAGAAAAAAAATTTAAAGCCGCGCACTGGTCGCAATCGTTATTTGCACATCGCGCGCGATGAGATCGGATTTGGAGAAAGTCAAATTCGAAAAGCGGCTGACCTAATACGCTTTTATCAAATCGATGTGAATGCGTGGCGATGCGGTTGCGCGGAAAAATGGCGCTCGAAAGCTGCGCGCCGAGCACACTTCGCGGAGCTTTGTTGCAATGCGGTGCGAGGGATACCGCGTTGAAAAAGCGAGTATCCTCCGGTACAGGATGTCGCAGGTTAGAAAAACTCAAAAAGTCCGTTGGGGAGGCTGATGAACGAACGCGTCATTCGGGATGCGTGGGAGAGGTTCGTCGCTGGCGGCGAACTGCCGGAGTCCCTGCGGGCTGCGGTTTCGAATTCTTGGCAGCGCTGTAAGAGCTTCAAGATTGACGTCGGCAGCGTCTGCGCGCCGAAGCTTTCGGATGCGGAGCTTTACAGGCGGCGGGTGGACAATGCCCTGCTCGCGGCTTCCGCGCGCCTGGCTATGGAACGCGCCGGGCAGGTGCTGGCTGAAGCGTCGTCCATGCTCATCCTCACGGACGGGTCCGGGAACATCATTGAAACGCTTGGTGACGGGCGCACGATAGACGCGGGTCGCAGGTTGCATCTGGAGGCCGGCGGCTGCTGGGCGGAAGACAGCATCGGCACCAACGCCATCGGTACCGCGCTGGTGGCCAAGCAGCCGATCCAGATACACGCCGCCGAGCACTTCTGTGAAAAGGTTCAGCGTTGGACCTGCGCGGCAGCCCCGATTTTCCATCCCATCGATCGCGAACTTCTTGGGGTGATCGACATTTCGGGACCACCGCAAACCTTCAGTTCGCAGAATCTCGCTCTCGCGGTCTCCTTGGCGGACCACATCGAAAACATCATCAATCAATCGGTGAAGAACGAGCACTCGCGGCTTGTGGCGAGCTTCCAAGAAAAACAGCGCAAATGGGGCAGCGAGGATCTTGTTGCGATAGATCGGCGCGGGGCGATCGTCTGTTCATCGCCCGAAGCGCTACGCAAACTGGCGCGGACATTTGGACCACATGCGGATTCGCCTGATCTGTCCTTCCTTAGATTGCTGCCGTTCGACCGCTGGGAGCGCGATCTCAGCCGGCACCTCTCGACGACACGCCTGGCGCTCGTCAAGGAGGGCGACATCGAACTTGGCGCCATTGTCGTGCTGTCGGGCAAGCAGAGGGATTTTGCGGACCGCAGTATCGCGCGAAAGCGGCCGATGGGAATTGAGCTCGGCGATGACGTGAGCGAGCTGGTTGCGGTCGCCGACATAGAGCGCTTCCAAGTTAAACCCTGTGGTTGCCGCGTGCCTGCCGGGCCGGATGAGCTTCCGCGCAAGGGCAGCATGAACCTATCGGGCCCGGCGACAGCATTCATTGCGTCCGATCTGCGGGTGAGGCAGGTCTGCAGCAACGTGGCATCGGCTGCACGCATTGGTCTACCTGTCCTCATTGGTGGTCAGACCGGTACAGGCAAAGAAGAGTTGGCTCGTTACGCGCACGATGCGAGCGCGCGGAAGGGCGCATTCGTTCCGGTGAACTGTTCGGCGTTGCCGGATTCACTGATTGAAGCTGAGCTTTTTGGTTACGCCGACGGCGCCTTCACTGGGGCGCGGCGCGGCGGCTCGCCAGGGCTGGCAAAGAAGGCGCACGGTGGCACGTTGTTCCTCGATGAGATCGGGGACATGCCCTATACGCTGCAGTCGGTGCTGTTGCGATTCCTTGATGATCACACCGTGCGACCAGTTGGGGGCACGGAGTCGAAAGTCGACGTCTTTATTGTGTCGGCCACCAATGTCGATCTCGGGCAGGCGGTTGCCAGTAAGCGGTTTCGTGCCGATCTGCTCTACAGGCTGAATACCGTGCACGTCGCGTTGCCGTCGCTCGGCGAGCGCACGGATTTTGATGAGATCGTCCTGCACCTCCTCGGCAAAATCGAAGCGCGCGCATCAATCAGTGACAAGGCGATTGCGGCGCTGGCCAAGCGGAGCTGGGAGGGCAATATCCGTCAGCTCAAGAGCCATTTGGCGCGGTTGGTCCTGGCGGCTGAAG
>CADECN010000050.1:7397-16098 GCA_902825785.1 uncultured Hyphomicrobium sp.
AAGAGCGCGGGTTCGAAATTGACGAGTCGCTGTTGAGTTTGCTGCCCGCAATCACTCAGCAGGGAAGCAAGCCTGCGGGTGGAACGTTGCGCGAAGTGCAACGCGCGCGGCTGCTTGCGGTCTATGCCGAGACCGGAGGAAACATTAGCGAGACGGCGCGCCGGCTGAATGTATGCCGTAACACCGTGTACCGGGCTCTCGAAAGTAACGATTAAAGCGGCGAATACGGGTCTATCGCGAACGCGTAGATATCTGCGCGTTCGCATGCGTTTGACCCGCTTTCGCTATGTGCATTCGCACTCGGATCTTGTGCGTCGCGATTGTCGTTGCTTCGCAATACAGATCGAAAGTACGAGGATGTTCACTCGGTGAACAATCCGTTCCCTCGCTCAGGGCGTTCCCTCAGCACTTTCAACAATTTGGGCCCATGGCATGGTGATTGCGCTGAGATATGCGGCGCGTCGCGCTAGTTCGGTAGTGCAGGCACGCATGGGAGGAATATCAATGAAAGAAAACTCGGCGAAGAAAAAGACGACCGGCATGGGGGTACGCGTTTGTGCTCTCGCCGGTGCGAGTGCTGTCGCACTCGCGGCCATGGTCGCAGCAGCAAGCGCTGTGACGATGGAAGACCTCGCTAACGACGCTAAGACGACCGGCGACGTCGTCTCCAACGGACTCGGGTGGCACGCTCAGCGCTACAGCCCCTCAAATCAGATTACTCCCGAGAATATCAACCGGTTGGTTCCGGCTTGGGCATTTTCGTTCGGCGGCGAGAAAATGCGCGGCCAGGAAACCCAGCCGCTCGTGTCGGACGGCATCATGTACGTTACGGGCTCCTACAGCCGCGTGTTTGCCATCGACACAAAGACGGGACACCGAATCTGGGAATATTCAGCGCGCCTTCCTGAGGGCCTGCTGACCTGCTGCGACGTCATCAATCGCGGTGCTGCGCTGTTCGGCGACAAAGTGTACTTCATGACGCTGGACGCCAAGGTCGTCGCTCTCGACAAGAAGACCGGCAAGGTCGTCTGGTCGAAGGAAATTGACGATCCGACGGCTGGCTTCACCGCGACGGCAGCGCCGCTGATCGTTCCGTCGAAGGCACACGGACCGCTGATCGTCACCGGCGTGTCGGGCAGCGAGTTTGGCATCGTCGGCCGCGTGGAAGCGCGCAAAGTCGACAATGGCGAGCTTGTTTGGACGCGTCCCACGATCGAAGGAAACGTGGGCACGCTGAACGGCAAAGAAACGACGATGACCGGCAAGAAGAACGAGACGTGGCCGGGCGATATGTGGAAGACGGGCGGCGGCGCGCCGTGGCTCGGCGGCACGTACGACGACGAGACGAAGACGATCTTCATGGGCGTGGGCAACCCGGGCCCCTGGAACAGCTATGTTCGCCCGGGCGACAACAAGTGGGGATGCTCGCGCATCGCCATCGATCCGGAAACGGGCAACATCAAGTGGGGCTACCAGACCACCCCGCATGATGGCTGGGACTACGACGGCACCAACGAAGTCATCTCGTTCGAGATGGACGGCAAGAAGGTTGCCGCCACCGCCGACCGTAACGGCTTCTTCTATGTGCTTGATCGCGAGGACGGCAAGTTCATCTCGGCGGCGCCGTTCGTCGAGAAGATCAGCTGGGCCAAGGGTATCGACGAGAAGGGCCGTCCGATCTTCGATCCGGCGTTCCGGCCCGGCGATCCCGCAAAGTCGGCAGATGGCAAAAAGGGTTCGGCGGTATTCGTCGTTCCGAGCTTCCTCGGCGGCAAGAACTGGATGCCGATGGCCTACAGCCCTGACACCCAGTTGTTCTACATTCCGTCGAACGAATGGGGCATGGATCTGTGGAACGAACCCATCACCTATAAGCGCGGCGCGGCCTATCTCGGCGCCGGCTTCACGATCAAGCCGATCTTCGATGATCACATCGGCTCTCTGAAGGCGATGGATCCGAAGACGGGCAAGATCGTCTGGCAGGTCAACAACAAGGCTCCGCTTTGGGGTGGCGTTCTGACGACGGCTGGCGGTCTGGTGTTCTACGGTACGCCTGAAGGCATGCTGAAGGCTCTCGACGCCAAGAGCGGCAAGGAGCTGTGGTCGTTCAACACCGGCTCGGGCATCGTCGGCTCGCCCATTACGTGGGAGCAGGACGGCGAACAGTACGTGTCCGTCGTTTCGGGCTGGGGCGGCGCCGTGCCTCTGTGGGGCGGTGAAGTCGCGAAGTCTACGCAGGGCATCCCGCAAGGTGCCATGACCTGGACCTTCAAACTGCTGAAGGACGTCGCCTCCAAGTAAGGCGAAAAGCCCGACCCATACTGATTGGGTCGACACCAAAGCTAGTGGTCCGAGCGGGAAATCCGCTCGGACCATGTTTGGCAAAACCGAAGCACTTTGTCACAAAATCAGGCGGTGTTTCCGGATCGGGATTCCCATATGAATCTCGGGTGGGTCGCTTGTGCTAACGTCAGAGTGTCAGGATGCCGGGATGACGGCCGTGTCGATGGTGAAGCCGCTCAAGAAATCCATCGCGCGTTCATCGCGCTGGACGTGGGCTATAGCCGTGATGGCGGGGGCGCTTGTGCTGGCGGCGGTCGGCCTTCGCGCCGAGCCGGGTGCGGTGAGCGAGGGCGCCGATACGGCGTTGATCGTGTCGGTTGACGTATCCCAATCGGTCGACGCGGAACGCTACCAACTTCAAATCGAGGGTATTGCGCTTGCGCTCGAAGATCCGTCGGTCGTGGCGGCAATCACGAGCGGGCCGAAGGGCGCCATTCTGTTCGCGCTCGTCACATGGGCGGACCAGGCGAATGTTTCGCTCGACTGGCATCTGATCCGTTCGCGCGAAGATGCCGCTGCGGTGGCAAAGCTCGTGCGCTCCCTACCGCAGAAAGGCGGAGAGTTCACATGCATCGCACGCATGTTGCACTCGGTTTCGGAGCGGATCATTCCGAGCATTTCGATGCCCGTTGAGCGCATTGTCGTCGACGTGTCGGGCGACGGCATCGACAACTGCAGTGACATCAACGCCGTTCATACGGAGCGCGATGCGGTGCTGGCGAAGGGCGCCACCATAAATGGCCTGCCCATTCTGGTGGCGGGCGAGAACGACATCGTGGGCTCGGGTGCCTACCGTGCCCCAGGGTTCGGGTTGCGCGAGCTCTCCGTTGCGCCCGATCACGACGTGACCACGCTTGATCAATGGTTCCAGGATCATGTCGTCGGCGGACCCGAAACTTTCCTGCTGGTCGCCCATGGATACGCAGATTTCGCGCGCGCGCTGCGCCAGAAATTCGTGACGGAGATCAGTTTTCTCAAGGCACCGACCGGGGTCGCTTCGGACGTACGCGAAAGCGCGCTGGTTCATCGGTAGTTCCACAATTTGAAAGAAGTGTAATGGGCAAGAAGCAGCAAGCGAAACCTGGCGCTCGTGACGCCGAAGTGCGCGACTGGACGGATTCCATTTCGTCGGTCATCGCCTACGACGGCACTGAGCGGGCCGACGACATCCTCGAGCAGGTTGTCGACGAGGCTCGGCGAAGCGGGGCTGCGATACCGTTTGCTTCGAGTACGGCCTACCTGAATACCATCCCGGTCAAGGACGAACCGCGCCATCCTGGAGATCGCGAACTCGAGCACCGCATTACGGCGGGCATACGCTGGAACGCAGCCGCGCTGGTGCTGCGAGCGAACAAGGAATCGACCGAACTTGGCGGACATATTGCGAGCTATCAATCTGCTGCAACCCTGTATGAAACCGGCTTCATGCACTTCTGGCATGCGCCAACGGACAATCATGGGGGCGACCTGCTGCTGATCCAGGGCCATTCGTCGCCAGGCATCTACGCGCGTGCGTTCCTGGAGGGGCGGCTGGAAGAGGATCAGCTTCTCAACTTCCGCCAAGAGGTTGGAGGCCATGGCCTGTCGTCCTACCCGCATCCCTGGCTGATGCCGGATTTCTGGCAGTTCCCGACCGTCTCAATGGGCCTTGGACCGCTGATGGCGATCTATCAGGCGCGCTTTCTCAAGTACCTTCATGCGCGCGGGCTGGCCGACACGGAGAATCGCAAGGTCTGGGTGTTCTGTGGCGACGGCGAAATGGACGAGCCTGAGAGCCTTGGCGCGATCTCGCTCGCCGGGCGCGAAGAACTCGACAACCTGGTTTTCGTGATCAACTGCAACCTGCAACGGCTCGACGGGCCGGTGCGCGGCAATGGCAAAATCATTCAGGAACTCGAACGCAACTTTCGCGGTGCGGGCTGGAATGTCATCAAGGTCGTATGGGGTTCGCAGTGGGATGAACTTTTAGAGCGCGACACAACGGGCCGGCTGCGGCAGCTCATGGAGGAATGCGTCGACGGCGAATATCAGGTTTTCAAGTCGAAGGATGGCGCCTACATCCGCGAGAAGTTCTTCGGGCGGTATCCCGAAACGGCGGCAATGGTCGCTGATTGGCCGGATGACAAGATCTGGCGTCTGACCCGTGGCGGTCACGATCCTTCGAAGGTGTATGCCGCCTATGACGCGGCCGTTCGCCAGAGAGGCCAGCCGACGTGCATCCTCGCCAAGACGGTGAAGGGCTACGGCATGGGCGCGGCGGGCGAAGGGACAATGCTCGCGCACCAATCGAAGAAGATGGACGTCGAGGCGTTGCGCCATTTCCGCGATCGCTTCAAAATTCCGGTTGCGGACCGCGATCTCGAAAAGTTGCCGTTCATTCGGTTCCCGGTTGGATCGGCAGAATACGACTATCTGCACAGGACTCGCGAGGCGCTGGGCGGCTATCTGCCGGCGCGCCGGCGAACGTCTCTTTCGCTGCCTATTCCGGCTTTATCGGCGTTCGATGCGCAGCTCAAGGCAACCGACGGGCGTGAAATCTCCACGACCATGGCGTTCGTGCGCATCCTGACAACGCTCATGCGCGACAAAGAGATCGGCAAGCGCATCGTGCCGATCGTGCCCGACGAAAGCCGCACGTTCGGCATGGAAGGCATGTTCCGGCAATTCGGCATCTTCAGCCAGGTCGGGCAGCTCTATCGCCCGCAGGATGCCGACCAGCTCATGTACTACAAGGAAGACAAGAACGGGCAGATGCTGCAGGAGGGCATCAACGAGGCCGGTGCGATGGCCTCGTGGATCGCGGCCGCGACGAGCTATTCGACGTCGAATACGCCGATGGTGCCGTTCTATATCTTCTATTCGATGTTCGGCTTCCAACGGATTGGAGATCTGGCTTGGGCGGCCGGCGATGAACGGGCGCGCGGGTTCCTACTGGGCGGCACCTCGGGTCGCACGACGCTGAACGGCGAAGGCCTCCAGCACGAGGATGGGCATAGTCACATCATCTCGGCGACCGTGCCGAACTGCATCTCTTACGATCCGACATTCAGCTACGAAGTGGCCGTTATCATCCAGAACGGTTTGCAACGCATGTTCGTCGATCAGGAGGACGTGTACTTCTACATAACATTGCTCAACGAGGCTTACGAGCATCCGGCGATGCCGGCCGGTGTCGAGGGCGATATTGTCAAGGGTATGTATCTGTTCCGGGCGGCGGAAGACGGAATTCGCCATAAGGTGCAACTGATGGGGTCGGGTGCGATCCTGCGTGAAGTCATCGCGGCGGCGGATCTGCTGCAAAACGACTGGAACGTCGCCGCTGATATTTGGAGCGTGACGAGCTTCACGGAATTGGCGCGCGAAGCAGAAGATTGCATCCGCTGGAATCTTCTCCATCCGCTGGAAAAGACACGTGTGCCGTTCGTCGCGCGGCAACTGGCCGGGCGCGGGGAGGCGCCCGTCATCGCGTCGACCGACTACATGAAACTCTATGCAAATCAAATCCGCCCGAGCGTTCCCAATCGGTACAGCGTACTCGGCACCGACGGTTTTGGCCGCTCGGACTACCGCAAGGCGTTGCGTTCGTTTTTCGAAGTCGACCGGCACTTCGTGGCGGTCGCGGCGCTCAAGGCGCTGGCCGACGAGAACAAGATTCCATCGAAGACGGTCGCCGATGCCATCGCCAAGTACGGCATCGATCCTGAAAAACCAAACCCGACGCGCACTTGAGAAGCGAGACAGGCCAAGCCATGACGTTGATAGACGTGAAGGTACCAAACATCGGCGATTTTCAGAACGTGCCGGTGATCGAGATACAGGTGAAGCCGGGCGATGAGGTCAGCCCGGACGAACCGCTGATTACGCTGGAAAGCGATAAGGCCGCCATGGAGGTTCCTGCTCCGCTCCGGGGGCGGATTGCGGAGATACTTGTCGGCATCGGTGACAAGGTTAGCGAGGGCAGTACAATCGTGCGCCTCGATGTGGCGGGAGAGGCAGCCGCACCGCGGAAAACCGCTCCGGCGGCGCCTGTAGCGGCGCCGGCGAAAGCACCGGCGGAAAGCCAGCCTGCACGCGAGCGCGTCGCGGCGCCTGTTGCCGAGCCCGAGCCACAGGCCAAGTCGGCGCCGAGCGCGCGAAGCCGCGAGGACGTTCATGCGAGTCCGTCGGTTCGGCGCATTGCGCGCGAACTCGATGTCGACCTCTCCAAGGTCAAAGGAACGGGTGAGAAAGGTCGCGTCACGAAGGAAGACGTGAAGGCTTATCTTTCGCGCAGCGGCGATGAAAGCGGTGGCGGCAGCGGCATTCCGGAAATCCCGCCACAGGATTTCGCCAAGTTCGGCCCGATCGAGACGCGGCCGATGTCGCGCATCAAGAAGTTGTCAGGTCCGCATCTGCACAGGGCGTGGCTCAATATCCCCCATGTCACCAACGCCGATGAAGCCGATATCACGGACCTCGAGGCCTATCGGCGGGATATCGATAGCGCGGCGAAGGTGAAGGGCTATCGTGTAACGCTCGTGTCGTTCCTGCTGAGGGCAGCGGTGACGGCGCTCAAAGAGTATCCCGAGCTCAATTCGTCGGTCAGTCCGAGCAAGGATGCGCTGATTTTGAAGCGCTACTACAACATTGGTGTCGCCGTAGACACGCCGGACGGTCTGGTGGTGCCGGTTCTCAAGGATGTCGATCGCAAAGGTGTGTTGGAGCTGAGCCAGGAACTGGGTTCCGTTTCGGTTCGGATGCGCGACGGCAAGATCACGCCTAGCGACATCCAGGGCGGGACGTTCTCGATCTCTAGTCTTGGTGGCATCGGGGGCACGGGCTTCACGCCGATCGTGAATGCGCCGGAGGTTGCAATTCTGGGTGCGACGCGCTCGGCCATGAAGCCGGTATGGGACGGTAAAGCGTTCCAGCCTCGGCTAATGCTGCCCTTGTCGCTGTCCTACGATCACCGCGCCGTCGATGGCGCGCTGGCGGCGCGCTTCCTGCGCAAGATTTGCGATGCGCTCGGCGACGTGCGCCAGCTCGTTCTTTAAAGGCGCGGAGCAAACAGGCATGGCGGTTAAGGAAATTCGTGTTCCCGATCTCGGTGACTTCAAGGACGTCCCGGTGATCGAGGTCCATGTGAAGCCCGGCGCGAAGGTTGCGCCGGAAGACAGTCTCATCACACTCGAAAGCGATAAGGCGACATTCGACGTGCCGGCGCCAGAAGCAGGCACGATCGCGGAAGTGCGCGTTAAGCTTGGAGACCGCGTCAGCGAAGGCAGCGTCATTCTAGTTCTGGAATCGGGCGCGGTCGCCACGTCACCTTCAAGTGCCGCGCCCGCCAAGGCGGCATCGCGGACTCCCGCTGCGGCGCCCGCAACGGCCGCGCCGTCTCCGGCAAGATCGTACACCGAGGGTGCCGATGTTGCGTGCGAAGTGGTCGTGCTCGGCGCCGGGCCGGGCGGCTATTCGGCGGCGTTCCGCGCTGCCGACCTCGGCAAGAAAACCGTTCTGGTCGATCGCTGGCCAACGCTTGGAGGCGTGTGCCTGAACGTCGGCTGTATTCCGTCGAAGGCGCTGCTGCACACGGCGGGCATTGTCGATGCGGCGGCGACGCTCGCCGGACACGGCGTGACGTTCAGTGCGCCGACCTTCGATTTGAAAAAGCTCGCCGCGCACAAGGACGGGGTCGTCAAGAAATTGACGACGGGACTCGCCGGCATGGCGAAGGCGCGCAAGGTTACGGTCGTGCAGGGGAGCGGAGCGTTTCTCGATGCGCACCATTTGCGTGTGGTGGCGGCAGACGGGCGCGAACAGGTGGTGAAGTTTGAGCACGCGATTATCGCGGCAGGTTCGGAGGCCGCACGCCTGCCGTTTCTTCCTGATGATCCGCGCATTGTCGATTCGACTGGGGCGCTGGAGCTTCGGCAAGTGCCGGAGCGGATGCTTGTCATCGGTGGCGGCATCATTGGTCTTGAGATGGCGACCGTTTATTCCGTGCTCGGTGCCAAGATCGATGTCGTCGAAATGCTTGACGGTCTGATGCCGGGGGCCGACCGCGATCTCGTCAGTATCTGGCAAAAAAAGAATGCGCAGCGCTTCGGCCGCGTCATGCTGAAGACACGAGTTGTGGGTGCGGAAGCGAACGCGGATGGCATTTCCGTTGCCTTTGAGGGTGAGAACGCGCCCGCGGGCCGCGAAACCTACGGCCTTGTGCTCGTCGCCGTTGGCCGTCGCCCGAACGGCAAGGCGATTGACGCCGCGAACGCCGGCATCGCGGTGGACGAGCGGGGCTTCATTCCGGCCGATGCGCAGATGCGCACTAATGTGGCGCACATCTTCGCGATCGGCGATATCGCCAAGGAGCCCATGCTCC
>CADECN010000051.1 GCA_902825785.1 uncultured Hyphomicrobium sp.
TGGTGTTCGGCATGTTCATGGCGATCCTGGACATCCAGATCGTGTCGGCGTCGCTCGCCGAAATTCAGGCGGGCCTATCGGCAAGTGCGGACGAGATTTCCTGGGTACAGACATCCTACCTCATCGCCGAGGTCGTGATGATCCCGCTTTCGGGCTTCCTGGCGCAGGCGTTGTCGACGCGCGTGCTGTTCACGGCGGCAGCGGCCGGTTTCACGCTTGCAAGCGCGCTTTGCGCGACGGCGACGACCATCGACCAGATGATCGTCTACCGCGCGATCCAGGGCTTCATCGGCGGCGGCATGATCCCGAGCGTGTTCGCGGTCGCGTTCTCGCTCTTTCCGGCATCCAAGCGCGCCATCGTGTCGCCGCTGATCGGACTTGTCGCAACGCTCGCTCCGACCATCGGGCCGACGGTCGGCGGCTATCTCAGCAATGCGTTCTCCTGGCACTGGCTGTTTCTGGTCAACGTCGCGCCCGGCATCCTGGTGACGATCGCGGTGTTCCTGCTCGTCGATTTCGACAAGCCCAACCACAAGCTGCTCAGGCGCTTCGATTATCTTGGCCTGGCCGCGATGGCGGTGTTTCTCGGCTCGCTCGAATACGTGCTTGAGGAAGGTCCGCGCTACGACTGGCTGGACGACCGCACGATCGCGACCTTCACCTTCCTGACGTTCACGGGTGCGATCGTTTTCTTCTGGCGGGCGCTGACGGCGGCGCAGCCGATCGTCGACCTGCGCGCATTCCGGGATCGCAACTTCGCCTTCGGTTCGGCGTTCAGCTTCGTCATGGGCATCGGCCTTTACGGCCTGACGTATCTATACCCCGTCTATCTCAGCCAGGTGCGCGGCTACGATGCGCTGATGATCGGCGAGACGATGTTCGTCACCGGTGTCGCCATGTTTCTCACCGCGCCGATCAGCGGACGGTTGTCGCAGGTCATGGACCCGCGCGTCATGATGCTGATTGGCTTCATGGGCTTCGCGCTCGGCACCTATATCGCGTCGGGCATCACTGCCGATTGGGACTTCCACGAACTGCTTGTGCCGCAGATCCTGCGCGGCGCATCGCTGATGCTGTGCATGGTGCCGATCAACAACTTAGCGCTCGGCACGCTCACTCCGGAGCAGCTCAAGAACGCTTCGGGCCTGTTCAACCTGACGCGAAACCTTGGCGGTGCGGTTGGACTGGCGTTGATCAACACGCTGCTCAACAAGCGCCTCGACCTGCATCTGGCGCGCCTGCACGAGAACGTGGCGTGGGGCAAGGCGCAGGCCGAGGACGCGCTCTCCGGCTTATCAGCGCAGCTTGGCGCCATGCTCCCTGATCCCGATCAGGCGGCGCTGAAGCAGCTCAGCATGATCGTGCGCAAGCAGGCCAACGTGCTGTCGTTCGCGGACGTGTTCCTGGTTTTGAGCATTCTGTTTGCGACGTTGGCGCTGTTCGCGATGTTCATGAACAAGCCGGCAGCCAACGCAGCGGGCGGCGCCGGGCACTGAGGATTGTTGCTGGCGATGTCAGTCGGGATGCGCGGTGCTCTCGGCCAGAGCAGCAAGCTAGATGATGGTGCCCAGAAGAGGACTCGAACCTCCACGCCTTGTGAGCGCTAGTACCTGAAACTAGTGCGTCTACCAATTCCGCCATCTGGGCCCGGCTTGGAGTGCTGTCACCTAAAGTGTGGCACGGGGGAAGTCAATGTCAGGCGCGCACGGCCGCTTGATGCCGCATATGGGCATAAGCCGCGGGGCGCCAATGGACCACCTTCACATCACGGGATGACGCCGTTAGATGTCGCTGATGCCGCCGCAAGGGCGGCCGCGACACGGCGAGGCGAAACATGGCGCTCAACGGCAAGCTGGTGACGGTTTTCGGTGGTTCGGGCTTCGTCGGACGCCATGTCGTCTCAGCGCTGGCAAAGCGCGGCTACCGGGTCCGTGCCGCTGTCCGCAGGCCCGACCTTGCGGGCTATCTGCAACCCATGGGCGCGGTCGGTCAGATCCATGCCGTGCAGGCCAACCTGCGTTTTCCGCAGTCGGTCGTGCGCGCGGTGGAGGGAGCGGACGCGGTCGTCAACTGCGTCGGGATACTGGCGCCCACCGGTTCGCAAACATTCGACGCCGTCCATACCCAAGGCGCGCGCGCGGTGGCTGCGGCGGCGCGCGCGGCCAATGCCGAGCGCCTTGTCCACATCTCGGCGATCGGGGCCGACCGGGATTCGAAGTCAAACTATGCTCGCAGCAAGGGCGTGGGCGAGGACGCCGTCGTGGCCGAATTCAAGGGCGCGATCATCTTACGGCCCTCGATCGTGTTCGGTCCCGAGGACGAGTTTTTCAATCGCTTTGCCTCGTTGGCGCGATTTAGCCCTTTTCTGCCGCTGATCGGCGGCGGGCGTACGAAATTCCAGCCGGTCTATGTCGGCGACGTTGCGGCCGCGGTTGTCGAAACGGTGGACGGCAGCGGCAAGGCGGATACGGTCTACGAACTCGGCGGGCCGGAGGTGATGGCCTTCCGAACGCTGCTCGAACGCACGATGGACTATTCGGGCCGGCCGCGCGCGCTGCTGCCGCTGCCGTTCTGGCTGGCATCGCTGCAGGCGTTCCTGACGGCGCCGTTGCCCAATTCGATGCGGCCGCTCACCGTCGATCAAGTGAGGCTGTTGAAGAAAAATAACGTGGTATCGGAGGCCGCCGAGCGGGAGGGCCGAACGCTGCGCAGCCTGGGCGTTCCGCATCCGACCGCAGTCGAGGCCGCCGTTCCCGAGTATCTGGAGCGTTTCAAGCCGCGCGGGCAGTTCGCTCACTACCGCGTATAAGCGGTTTGAATAGATAAGGGCCGCTCGTTGCCGAGGCGGCCCTGAGTAAAAGTCAATCTCGCTGCGCCGCCCTTAGTGAAGGGCGGCGATTGCCAACTCACCGTCCTGCGCATGGCCGATGGCGGCCTGCAGAGTATCGGTCAAGGCGATCGGCGTTCCGTCCGCGGCATGCAGCGAAAAGAGCGGAATGCCCTTCGGCAAGCCTTCGATCATCGGAAACATCGTCTGGGCCTGATCGGACGAAAGGGTCTTGATGTAGGCGACCTCGCCTCCGCCGAGGCGCGCCAGCTCGATCTCGGTCATCACGAGGTGCGCGGCAGCCTCGGTTTCAGGGGCTTTGTCGGAATTCCGGTTATTCATGACGCTCTTCCTCCAAGTGGAACGAGGTCGTGTCTAGATCTGGTACCGCGCTATTCTGGCCTTTGTAGGGTGGCCGGCGGGGTCGTGATCATAGGCAGCAATCCTCGAACGATTCGCGCGATTTGGCTGTGTCTCGAAAGACTCGCTATGCGCGGGTTTTGCCGTTCGGTCCGCCACCAATCTCAATACGGCGCACGAGGCGCTCCGGTTCCAGTCGGTGGAGATCGATCGATAGAAGTCCATTGGCAAGATCCGCATTCTTAACCTCGATGCCGTCAGCGAGCACGAACGTGCGGCTGAACTGGCGGGCGGCTATGCCGCGGTAGAGGTACTCGCGCGACTTGTCGTCCTGCTGGCGTCCACGAATGCACAACTGATTATCCTCGAGCGTGATCTCAAGTTGGTCGCGCGTGAAGCCTGCGACCGCGAGCGTGATCCGCAAGAGTTCGGCGCGGTCGCCGTCCTTGGCAAGACGCTCAATGTTATAAGGGGGGTAGCCGTCGCCACCTTTGGCGGCCCGATCCACCAGCCGTTCGATCTCCTCGAAACCTAGCAACAGCGGGTTCGAGAGCGGTGTTAATCTGGTCATCACACGGTCCTTCAAAAAGCGACCCTTTCAGCCGGGCGCCCGATGGCACGCCCACCGCGCCCGCCGTCCCCGAAAGGACCGGCTGCGCATGTTCAGCATATGGGGGGCGAAGGCGGCCGTTCAAGCGTATTAGCGGCCGCTCCCAGGTCCGCTTTGACGCAATTTCCCCGAAATCCGGTTCTAGACGCCGCCGTCACCACGGAGGGCCGCCAATGCGCACCAACAACCGCCAAATCGACAGCTTCTACCTGCCCTGCATCGCCATGGCGCTTTGCCTCGGAACGATCCCGGCCATGGCGGCCGAGACTGGCGGGGGCGAGACCAGCGTCCTTGAGACCCAGGGCAAGCTGACGCCTGCCGAAGAGGCCGAGCGGGAGGGGCGAAAGGCGTGCAAGATCCAGATCTGCAAGGCCTTCCACGACAAGACCTTTTCGGCTGAGAATGTGTCGTGCGACATCGTCAAGAGCTGGCGCAAGGAGCAGGTCTCGAAGCTCGTGGCAAAGCTCAAGGTGACGTGGCCCTATGGTCCTGTCCGTTGCACCTCGAAGGTCAATCTGAAGCGCGCTGATCTTCTCACCGCGCTTGACGGGACGACGCATGACATGACGCTCGACACCCACACGGTCCACTGCACGATCGATCGAGAGAAAGAGCCAGCAACGGAGATCACCTTCGATTTCGCACCCAAGGTAACGTTCGAAAGCGGAAAGGCCACGAAGGCGCAAATGCGCTGGGGCAAGATTGTCGCCCCTAGCGTGATAAAGTCGGCGCTATGGACGGCGACGGCGGCCGACAACACAGTCAACATTCTGTCGGGTACGCTCGTCACCGACATCAACGACTTCGTTTCCAATAAATGTGACGAGGTCAAAGATACCTGGGCGGCGAAACAGTAGCCGCCATGTCCTTCGGCCATCGCGACACGTTATAATGTTATTAGGTCGGCTTATTGGAGCCGATTAGAATTACGATTGGCCCGTCGCGCAGCACTTAAGTAGAAGCTCTGTCGTGGGGAGCACTCACTCCCATACAATGGAGGAAACGATGAAAACTTGGACGAAGCCTGCCGTTCGTGAGCAGGAAGTTGGGCTCGAAGTGACGAGCTATCTGCCGGCCGAGATCGACGTCATCTGACGCCATCTTGCTTTCTAGGCCTTACGGCGGCTGGGAAACCGGGCCGCCGTTTTTATTTTTTTGGGGGCTCAATCGCTGAGCGAAGCGCGCAGATCATCGAGTTCGAGCCATTGCGTTTCGGCGTTTTCCAGCTTGGTCTGCGCGGCCGCCAGCTGGCGCGTCGCGGCTTCGAAGGTGGGGCGATCCTTCGCGTAGAGTGCCGGATCTGCAAGTTTGGAATTCAACGCGCCGATCTCGACTTCGATTTTCGCTATTTCCGCGGGCAGCGTTTCGAGCGCGTGTTTTTCCTTGAACGATAGCTTGCGCTTTGGCGCGACGGAGGGCGCGGTGTCAGCTGTTGTTCGCGTTTTTTCCTGGCGCGTCTCTTCGATCGCCTGACGCTTGGTGAGTTCAACGCCACGGCGCTGGGCCAGCATGTCGGAATATCCGCCGGCGTATTCGATCCAGGTGCCGTCACCCTCAGGGGCCAGTACGCTCGTCACGATGCGGTCGAGGAAGTCGCGGTCGTGGCTGACGAGGATGACGGTACCGGCGTAGTCGGAGATCAGCTCCTGCAGCAGGTCCAAGGTTTCGAGGTCGAGATCATTTGTAGGTTCGTCCAGCACGAGCACGTTGGAGGGTTTTGCGAGCGCGCGTGCCAGCATGACGCGGGCGCGTTCCCCGCCCGAGAGTACGCGCAGTGGCGTCAGGCGCTGCTCGGGCAGGAACAGAAAATCCTTCATGTAGCTCGCAACATGGCGCGCCTTGCCATTGATCACGACTTGATCGCCGCGGCCGCCTGTCAAGGCGTCCTGCACGGTCGCGTTTGGATCAAGGCTGTCGCGACGCTGGTCGAGCGTCACGATTTCGAGGTTGGTGCCAAAGCGCACTTCCCCTGCATCGGGCTCGAGGTTGCCGGTCAGCATTTTCAGGATTGTGGTCTTGCCGATGCCGTTCGGGCCGACAAGCCCGAGGCGGTCGCCACGCATGATGGTGGTCGATAGATTTTCGACCACCGGCGTCGGGCCGTAGCTTTTCGAAATGCCTTTGGTCGCGACGACGAGACGTCCCGACAGACCGCCCTCGGCGGCGTCGAGGCGCACGTTGCCGGCCGCGCGCCGGCGTTCGCGAACAGTGTCGCGCAACGCGCCGAGTTCGCGCACACGCCGCACGTTGCGCTTGCGGCGCGCGGTGACGCCGCCGTGCATCCACTGGTTCTCGCGCACGATCTTGCGGTCGAGCTTGTGAAAGGCGGTTTCTTCCTCGTCGAGTACGGCGTCGCGCCAGGCCTCGAATGCGGTGAAGCCCTGCTCAAGGCGTCGCGTGCGGCCGCGGTCGAGCCAGACCGTCTGGCGCGACAGGTTTTCAAGAAAGCGCCGGTCATGGCTGATGAGTACGATGGCGGACCTGGCGGCGCGCAGCGTCGCTTCGAGCCATTCGATTGCCGGCAGGTCGAGGTGGTTGGTCGGCTCATCCAGCAGCAGAACGTCGGGCTTGGCGGAGATGGCGCGGGCAAGCGCGGCGCGGCGCGCTTCGCCACCTGAGAGTGAGGATGGATTTTCGTCGCCCGTCAGTCCAAGCTCGTTCAACAGCTGCTGGGCGATGTGGGTGTCGTCCGTCGGGTTGAGGCCCGCCTCGACGTAGGCGCGCGCGGTCTCGAAGCCAGCAAAATCGGCTTCTTGTGGAAGATAGCGGATGGTGGCGGCTGGATGCGCAAAGCGCTCCCCGCGATCGGGCTCGGCGAGACCGGCCGCAATCTTCAGGAGCGTCGATTTGCCCGAGCCGTTGCGTCCTACGAGACAGATGCGATCGCCCGGCGCGACAGTCAGTTCCGCGCCTTCCAGCAGCGGCGTGCCGCCAAACGTCAAGCGGACATCTTTCAGTGTGAGAAGTGGCGGTGACATGCGCGCCGGTGTAGAGCGGTAGCGGGGGAAAACGCAAGCGGGCCGCGCTTCGAGGGAGGAAAGATACTTTGCCGTTCGATGTCGTGGTGCCGATGCTGATGGTCATCGGCGCATTTTACGCTTTTGCGGGCTTTATCGCGGTACGTGCGGTGCTGTCGGCCCGCCTTGTCGATCTTGCGATCGCCGCCATTGCTTTGGAGCGTCCGAGCCGACGCGAAGCGCTTCAGCAGATCTGGCTAATCGTGGCCTCGCTACTCATTCTGGCGGGCGGATTGGCGTTGTTGCTGCGGCTCGAACTGGCGGCGGCGATCTTTGTCGGTTCCGCGATTTTGCAATGCGTGTATCTGCTGATCGCGGCACCGCTTTATTTCGATCGCGATGAGCCCCCGGAGGCGGGTGGCAGGGGTAGGACGGCAAACGCCGCGGTGCTTTACCTTGCGGCTACGGCATTCGTGGTCTGGGCTTACGCGCAGAATTATTTGTTCGCGCTGGAACAGGTGCCGCCGCTTCTTGTCGCCGCGGCTGCGACGGCCGTTATCGCGTATGCCGTGTACGCGGTCTGGAATTTCGTATCCGGCATCAAGTCCGCACATGATGCGCCGGCGATCGCGGACGAGCCTGACGCGGACGAGACGTGACGGCGCTACTCAGCAGCAGCGGCTGATCTTTCCACCGTTGACGCCGTATCGGCTCGCCTGGCGCTCGCGGAAGAATTCCTCGTAGGTCATGACATCTTCGTCCGGGTGCACCGCCCGACGGTGTCGTACATAGGTGTCATAGTCGGGAAAGCCGATCATTAGGCGTGCGGTGCGCAGCGCCGTGCGACCGGCGGCCTTTAGCGAGCTTAGAAGCGCGTTTGTCATGGGCTCTACTCCGCGGCCACGACGGCCGATTCTCGTGCCGTCACGTTGGGGTTGGCGAGTGCCTTACTGATCGATGCGAGTGCAAAGCCGATCATCGCCAGCACGAGGCTTATCAGCAGTGCCGCCATCGTTGCATTCACGTAGTCATTGAAGACGATGCGATGCATTTCCTCGACGGTCTTGGCCGGCGCCAGGATTTCGCCTGATGCGAGCGCGCTTGAAAACTTCTCGGCGTGCGACAGGAAGCCGATGGCCGGGTTGTCGTGGAAGATTTTCTGCCAGCCGGCCGTCAGCGTGCAGGTCGCGACCCAGAAGGTCGGCAGCGCCGTCACCCAGGCATAGGCTTCGCGCTTCATCTTGAAGAGAATGACGGTACAGAGGATCAGCGCGATGCAGGCCAGCATCTGGTTGGCGATGCCGAAGAGCGGCCACAACGTATTGATGCCGCCAAGCGGATCAACGACGCCCTGGTACAGGAAGTAGCCCCAGCCGGACACCGCGATTGTGGTGGCGATGATGTTGGCCGTCCACGATTTGGTGTCCTTGAACGACGGCTGGAACGAGCCAATCAGGTCCTGGATCATGAAGCGGGCGACGCGCGTGCCCGCGTCGATGGTAGTCAGGATGAAGAGGGCCTCGAACAGAATCGCGAAGTGGTACCAGAAGGCCATCATCGCCTTGCCGCCAATGACGTTGGAGAAAATCTCCGCCATGCCGACGGCCAGCGTCGGTGCGCCGCCGGTACGCGACAGAATGGTCGATTCACCGACGTCGACGGCGGCTTGCGACAGCATCTCAGGCGAGACCGTGAAACCCCAGGTCGCGATTGCCGCGGCGGCGGTCTCGGGCGTCGTGCCGATGAGTGCCGCCGGGCTGTTCATCGCGAAGTAGATGCCGGGCTCCAGCGTGCAGGCGGCGATCAGCGCCATGATCGCAACGAAGCTTTCCATCAGCATCGCGCCGTAGCCGATGAAGCGGATGTTGCCTTCGCTATCGAGCATCTTGGGTGTCGTGCCCGACGAGACGAGCGAGTGGAAGCCGGAGACGGCGCCGCAGGCAATCGTGATGAACAGGAACGGGAACAGGGTGCCGGTGAAAACCGGTCCGGTTCCGTCGATGAACTTGGTCACGGCCGGCATCTTCAGGTCGGGCATCACGAACAGGATGCCGAGCGCGAGGCCGACGATGGTGCCGATCTTCAGAAACGTGGAGAGGTAGTCGCGCGGCGCCAGCAGGGTCCAGACCGGCAGAACGGAGGCGCAGAAGCCGTAGGCGATCATCATCAGGGAGAGCTGTTCGCCGTTGAAGGTGAACATCGGGCCCAAGACCGGGTCGGCCGCGACCTTCTCGCCGTAGACGATTGAGGCCAGCAACAGCACGAGGCCGATGGCCGACATTTCACCGATGCGTCCCGGCCGGATGTAGCGCGCATAGGCGCCCATCAGCATGGCGATGGGGATGGTGGCCGCGACCGTGAACGTGCCCCACGGGCTTTGTTTCAGCGCCTTCACGACGACGAGGGCCAGAACCGCGAGAAGAATGATCATGATCAGCAGAATGCCGACCATAGCGATGCGGCCGGCGATATCGCCCAACTCGGCGCGGATCATGTCGCCCAGCGACCGGCCGTCGCGGCGGGTCGAGGCCCAAAGCACGATCATGTCCTGGACCGCGCCGGCGAACACCACGCCGACCAGCAGCCACAGCGTTCCCGGCAAATAGCCCATCTGCGCGGCGAGCACGGGACCGACAAGCGGGCCGGCGCCGGCGATAGCGGCGAAGTGGTGGCCGAACAGCACACTCTTCTCGGTCGGACAGTAGTCGAGGCCGTCATTGAAGCGCTGCGCCGGCGTCAGGCGCCTGGCATCGACGCGCAGCACGCGCTCGGCGATGAAAAGTGCGTAGTAGCGATAGGCGGTGACGTAGACGCAGACCGCGGCCGCCACGAGCCATATGGCGTTGATCGTCTCGCCCCGGTTCAGTGCGATGATGCCAAGTGAGACCGCGCCCAGGATGGCGATGGCAATCCAGGGCAGATGCGCGCGCAGCGTCGTCATGGTGATGGCGTTCCCTCGAATAGTCCGGCTTGGTGCCGATATTTTTCGAGCAAAACCTACACCAGTTTGCGCGCCGCGGTCAGCAGGCCTTTCGCGGATTGGCGGCGCCGAAAGTGTTGAAATATGTAGCAGTTGGCCACACCCGCTGTTCGTGAGTCCGGGTTATCAGTGGCGATGTGAAGGTTCACCGTCTTGCCGCGTCCGATCAGCAATCCACTGCTAAATTGGACGGCCAAAAGCACACATGCTTGTTGCTTCCGCCGATCTGCGGGAGATCTTCTTGGGTGAAGGGGGGCGTTGGATTGATGATCGATGCCTGCATTTTTTTGAGGCGTCAATCGGGTCGAACACCGGTTATCCTAAAAGCGCGGACATATACCAGTTCTCGCCACACGAAGCGTTGGTGCAATCACGTCGCTCGCATCGTGCGGTAATGCATTGGTTTGCGTGTTTGCGCGACGATTCGGAGGGATACGCACATTGAATAAGATTCCGTGGGCGATGTTGGCGATGGCCACAATGCCCGGGACCGTTGTCGCCCTGTTTCTTAATTGGTACCGGCTGGTCTTCGGTTTTCCTCCAGACATTGTTTTCTTTGGCGCGCTTGTCGTGTTCGCCAGCTTCGCAGCTTTCATCGTGCTCGTGTCGTCCGTTTCCGTTTGTTTCAGCATCAAGCCTTTTGAGTTGCTCCTATCGTTGGCGCTTGCGCTTTTGTTGTTCGTCGCGATCTACGTCTGCCTGGCAGCGTACGTCTCAAATTCTTTATGGGGCGATACCGCAAATTACTGGATCGTCGCGACATTCATTCGACAGCCGCTCGCGACTCTGGGGTTCTTGCCAATTTCGGACGTTTCGCAAAAGGGAGTTCTATTGGGAGTTATCGCGGTCGTTGCCGCAAATTTTGTCCTGTTACTTTGGCTTGCGCATCGCATCGTCCGCAGAATAGCCGCGGAAGCGAGGATCCTCCGAAGAGTTTCGAGCGTCCGAGCTTTAATTTTGACAGTATGCGCCGCGGTCGCGACACCCTGTTTTGCAACCGCGGCTGCGACACAATTCAAGCCTGCTTCGCTGCGGGGGGAGCCGTTCAGCAGTTTCTTCAACCTGTATCCCGAGACGGATCTCGCGGGTCTAGACAATACTCGCCTCTCGGTGGCGATTCAGGATCGCGCTGAGCGCACCTCGTATCCCCGGACCGCACCAACTCAAAAGAAGAATGTGGTTGTGATTTTTTCTGACGCACTTCGCGCGGATCGCATGGGAGTTTACGGGTATGGTCGAGAGACAACCCCGCATCTTTCGAACCTCTTGAAAAGCGGTCACTTGCACAAAGTCGATCTTGCGCTCTCGACATGCTCTGAATCGTATTGCGGCATCGCGTCGACCTTCAGCTCACGGCCGTTCCATGAAATCTCGGAGCACAATTTCAAACTTCACGAACTCCTCAAGGACGTGGGGTATCAAGTGCTGTTTTTCTTGTCTGGCGACCACCGGGCTTGGCGGTACCTGTCAGGTTTCTACGGTTCTTCCGTCGACAATATCTATGACATGCGATCTTTTCCCGAAAAGAATATCAATGACGACGAAAACCTCATTACTGGCCTTCGTGAAGTCAGTTCCTTTCAGGGGAAGCCGGTATTCTTTTACTTCTTTTTGATGTCGACGCATGTCAGCGGCAGAAAGCTGCCGGAGTTCGAGCGTTTCACGCCTGCAAAACTCGACGCCGCTAAAGTCTTGACGTTTTGGAACGAAATAGCGGGTACGCGGCGCGTCAAGGGAAAAATTGTGGAGGGCGGACTTTCCGCCTCCGACCAAGAGGCGATGCGGAATCGATACGACAACGGAGTTCTACAGACCGACTTTTACATAGATAGGATACTGACGATACTTCGAGAAAAGGGTTACTTGAATAACGCCATTGTCGTGGTCCTCGGCGATCATGGCGACGGATTGGGCGAGCACGGCCACATCGGTCACACGCGGTTTTTATACCAGGAAGACATACGCATTCCGCTGCTGGTGTATGACACTGAAAAAGTCTCCTATGCGAACTCGACGTTCGGTGTCCAACCAGACATCGCGCCGACAATTATTGATCGGTTGGGCCTGCCCATACCTCGCGGCTGGCGAGGCCGATCGTTGCAATTGCCGAGCGTTGACCGGATCACGCTCCACCAAACCCGTCGTGGGAAGGATATTTGCTTCGCTGCAGTAGAGAATGATCGCGCGGGAACGTTTAAGTACATCCGATGCGGTCTCGAACCCGGTGATCGTCGCGAGATGCTTTTCGATTTAAAATCTGATCCTGGCGAATTGACAAACATCATAGAGGGGGCCGGTTTTGCCCGCGCCGGTCGCCTGCGCGCCGAAGTGGAAAGCCGTTTTCCTGCAACGCGCAATTCATGCAAAAGATTTGAGTGCGTGGATTAGTCTGTCGAGCAGATCGCAGACGCTCTTGTTGCTGTCCGCCACGGCTCTGGCGACGAATCCACGTTCGGCGCGCATGTGATTGTGGCGTGCGGTTTATTGGTGGAGCTAACCGGGATCGAACCGGTGACCTCTTGCATGCCATGCAAGCGCTCTCCCAGCTGAGCTATAGCCCCGAAACCAATATGTGAGCAGGCGGTTGGGGCCGCCTGCCGATTTGGCCCGAAATACGTTGTCCGAGCTCAAACTTCAAGACGATTGTAGAGCGCGTCCTAGGGTTCTTCGTCGCCCTCGGAAGCGGGGCCGCCGATGATGTTCGACATGTCGCCGCCTTCTTCCTCTTCTTCCTCGAGGAAGGTCTCGTCGTCGGCGGCGGCGCCGCTATCGTCGGTCTCGACGTCCGGCAACGCCTCTTCGCCCTCAGCCGCCGGCAATTCGCCTTCGGCGTCATCGGCCAGAACCGGCTTCTTGGCTTTCTTGTTCAATTGCTCGCGCTGCAGCTCGGCCTGCAATGCGGCGAGTGCCGCCGGCGAAGACGCGATCACATACTTCGCGCCGCAAAACGGGCAAAGGATCGGGCTGCGCTCGAGATCATAAAAGCGCTCGTCGCAGCTCTGGCAGGAGCGCTTCGTACCGCGCGCTTGCTTGGTCGCCATGGGGTCGTGCCTCAAATTCCGGATTGGGAGGGGCCGGTCTGCCATACGCGCCTCGCCCTGTCAAAAGCAAAAGACGGTACGCCGCCGTCCGGCGTGGGCGCGACTAACGGCCCCAATGGCGCCTTCGAAGTTTCCGGCCCGGCAGGGCGTTGACATGGGACCCCGTCGGGGCCTCTATCGCGACCGCTTGCTGCAACGTCGGTGGGGGCCAACGAGCTCCGGCCGTATTGATGCGAAACGGAAACTCCTTTGCACGCTTTGATCCCGAAACCCCTGGCGGCGGCGCGCTCGGGCGCGCTCAAGGGCCGCGTCCGCGTTCCCGGCGATAAGTCGATCTCGCACCGCGCCCTGATTTTCGGCGCACTCGCCACGGGCACGACGCGCATTCGTGGGCTGCTTGAAGCGGAGGACGTCATCAACACCGCCAAGGCGGTGACGGCGCTGGGTGCCCCGGCGGGCAAACTCGGCGACGTTTGGAAGGTTCTCGGACGCGGCGTCGGCGGCTTCGTTGAGCCTCAAGGTCCGCTCGATTTCGGCAACTCGGGAACCGGCACGCGACTGATGATGGGCGCGATCGCCGGCAACCCCATTGCTGTGCGCATGACCGGGGATGCTTCGCTGTCGCGGCGACCAATGCGACGCGTGTTGGGGCCGCTCACGCAGATGGGGCTTGAGATCGTCGAGGCGGGAAAGGAAACGCTTCCGCTTACCCTTCGCGGTACGAGCGATCTGGTGCCGATCGTTTATCCGCTTCCCGTGCCCTCGGCGCAGGTCAAGAGCGCGGTGCTCATCGCCGGGCTGCACGCGGCGGGCGAGACGACGATCGTGGAACACGAGGCGACGCGCGATCACACCGAACGCATGCTGCGCTTTTTTGGCGCCGACGTTCGCAGCGAGGACAGGGATGGCGCCACGCACATCACGGTCAAAGGTGACGCGGAACTGACCGGACGCGACGTGACGGTGCCGGGCGACCCCTCGTCGGCCGCGTTCCTCGCGTGCGCCGCAATCATTGTTCCTGGTTCCGACGTGACGATTGAGGGCGTGCTTGTGAACCCGACGCGCACCGGCCTCTACACGACGCTGCGCGAGATGGGCGGCGACATCACATTCCTCAATGAGCGCGATGAAGGCGGGGAGCCCGTCGCCGACGTTCGCGTGCGTGCGTCAAGGCTCAAAGGTGTGCACGTGCCGGCGGCGCGCGCACCGTCCATGATCGACGAGTATCCTGTCCTCGCGGCGATTGCCGCCTTCGCGGACGGGGAAACGCGCATGGATGGCTTGGCCGAACTCAAAGTCAAAGAGAGCGACCGATTGGCGGCCACTGCGGCCGGTCTGGCTGCTAATGGCGTTGCCGCGCGCATCGACGGTGACATGCTCACGGTTCAGGGCGCCGGAGAGATGCCGGGAGGCGGCATTGTTGAGACCCATCTCGATCATCGCATCGCGATGGCGTTCCTGACGGCGGGGCTTGCGAGCGTAGCGCCGGTCACGGTTGACGACACCACGATGATTGCGACGAGCTTTCCCGAATTCCGTTCGCTGATGGAAAACCTTGGCGCGGGCTTCGTTGAGGCAAAAGGGAAATGAGCGGTCCCTACTTCCTGGAATGCCTGAGTGGGCCGAATGGCGATTGCTTCAGCTCGCCATTCTTCCTGGCGCCGTTCGCACTTGTCGCGCTTGTTGCGGCCGGCGGATACGCCGCGCGGCGCGCCGACGTCGCTTCGTTTCGGCGCGTGCGGCGCCGCGCTTTGCGTTTTTCGACCTCTCTGCTGATTCTATCTCTCGCAGCCGTCGGCTATTTTCTGATCTTTGATCCGCAGACGGTCTCGACGACCGATACATCTCCGCATGCACAGGCGGTTTGGGCCGCTACTGTTTCCGGCTTAGGCGCGTCGGTAGGGTTCGTCGCCGGTGCGCTTGGGTTGTCGCTTGGCGGATGGATCGCAAAGCAGGTCGGGCGGCGTGAAAGAATGAATGTGCAGCGTCTCGTCATTGCGATCGACGGTCCGGCGGCATCGGGCAAGGGCACACTCGCCAAGAAGGTCGCGCTGCACTACGCGCTTCCCTGCCTCGATACCGGTTTGCTCTACCGTGCCGTTGCGCGCGACGTGATCGCGTCTGGCGGCGAACTTTCAGATCCCATTGCGGCGGTGGCGGCCGCCCAAGCCCTGAATGCAGCAACACTTGATGACGGCCGGCTGCGTGGGCCAGCGGCGGGAGATGCGGCGTCGATTGTGGCGCGCATTCCGGAAGTACGCGCGGCGCTTCTCAAATACCAGCGGGCGTTTGCGCGTCAGCCCAACGGTGCGGTGCTTGACGGGCGCGACATCGGCACGGTCGTCTGCCCGGATGCGGACATCAAGATTTTCGTTACCGCGTCGGCGGAAGAGCGGGCACGGCGCCGGCATCTCGAGTATCAAGCGCGCGGCGAGGCAACGACCTACGAGGACGTTCTTAGCGATATCCGCAGGCGCGACGCGCGCGATTCCTCTCGCGATATCTCACCGATGGAACCGGCCAGGGACGCGGTCCATCTCGATACGACAGCCCTTGACGCCGATGCCGCATTCCAGGCGACGCTCGAAGCGATCGAAGCACGGCGACGCGGCCGCTGCGGGAAAAACGTCTGACCGACTACTCGCTCGTTTCGGCGACAATATCGATCCCGAATTGCGCGAATTCATCGCGCACGGCATCGCGCGTGCGATCGTCGGCTCGCCGGTAGGCAATCGCGATTCGCTGCCCGAATTCCGTTATCGTCGCGCCGCCGCCACGCGCGCCGCCGGTCTCGGAGACGATGATCGGCTTGCCGAACATCTTGTTGAGAGCATCGACATGCAGCCATGCTCGGCGATACGACATTCCCATTTCGCGACCGGCGCCCGAGATTGATCCCGTGCGTGCAATCGCGTCGATCAGTTCGATCTTGCCGGGTCCCAGAACCAGATCACCAACGGCGATGCGCAAGCGCGGACACGCGCCCGGCGCCCGCACGGCTTTACCGT
>CADECN010000052.1 GCA_902825785.1 uncultured Hyphomicrobium sp.
GCATCTGGTCGTAGACCTTGCGCAGCGCGGGCGCCATCTTGTTGGTCAGCGTGCCGGCGACGATCATCACGTCCGACTGGCGCGGCGAGGCGCGCGGCGCGAAACCGAAGCGCTCGAGATCGTAGCGCGGCATCGAGGCCTGCATCATCTCGACGGCGCAGCAGGCGAGCCCGAACGTCATCCACATCAACGAGCCGGTTCGCGCCCAGTTGATGAGATCGTCGGTCGTGGTGACAAGGAAGCCCTTGTCGCCGAGTTCGTTCGAAAGTTCTGTGAAGAACGGATCGCCGGGTTTCACCAGCGTGCCGGCCGAGCCGCCGCCAGTGCCCTCTTTTGCCTTGTCGAAATTGAGCTCGGGCGGAACGATCAATCCCATTCGAGGGCTCCCGTCTTCCACTCGTAGATGAAGCCTATCGTCAGCACGCCAAGGAACACCATCATCGACCAGAACCCGAAGGTACCGATATCGCCGAAGGCCACGGCCCACGGAAACAGGAAGGCGATCTCGAGATCGAAGATGATGAACAGGATGGACACGAGGTAGAAGCGCACATCGAACTTCATGCGCGCGTCATCGAAGGCGTTGAAACCGCACTCGTAGGCGGAGACCTTTTCCGGATCGGGGTTACGCACCGCGACCAGGAACGGCGCGATCATGAGCGCCGCACCGATGGCAAGCGCGACGCCGATGAAAACGGCGAGCGGGAGATAGTCAGTCAGAAGGTTCTCGGTCATTCAGCCGGTCCCTGCCGAAGATCCCATAGGGGGTCTTGTCGCAGTGCAAAATCACATCACGGTGTTAACCCATTGCGGTACCCCCGCGCAACCGCCGCGGAAGGTAGCCCCCTGAACTCGACGAACGCACGAGATGAATTGCCGCGCGCGCCTGGTGCACCTATATAAAAACTGATGGTCCTTGTCGGATATTGAGGTGAAGACTGAGCGCATGTTGATGGGGGATTCGGCTTATCCGCACCTCGGCGGCCACCTCACGCATCACGTGGCTCAAAGGTCCGCTGCTCGTTCTCGCTTGTTCTCCTGGCGTGCTTCATCGGCATCGCCACACGCCCGGTTGGCTTGCTGGCCGCAGTCTGGCCCGCCAACGCCCTGCTTCTCGGGCTCTTCGTGCGCTACCCTAAACTCGCGACGCCCGCAGGATGGATCGCGGCCCTGGCTGCCTACTTTGTAGCCGACCTCACGACAAGCGGCACCCTCTACAAAACCCTGCTGCTCACGGCGGGCAATTTGGCCGGCGTGCTCGTCGGCATCGCACTTTACAGCCGCGTCGGCATGGACGACCGGCGCCTCAAACGGCCAATGGCTGTACTTTTCCTCGGACTGGTGACGGCCGCTGCGGCCTTCGCGTCCGGATTGGCGGGAGCCGCAATCAATCCGCTGTTGTTCGATGGCAGCGCGGCGACGGGCTTGGCGTTGTAGTTCAGCTCTGCTTTGGTGCGCGATCGCCTACGACGTTCCTAGGACGGTCATTATCACCTTCCTCCTGAGCACGTGGACGCTTGTCGCAATCTCCACAGGCGTCGTTGACGTCGGGGCCGATTCAATTCCGTCCATTCATTGCTATCGATCCGCCTCGGCGTGGCGCTGATGGCACTCGCGCCGATCCCGGTCGCCAGCGTCACGGCGGCGCGATCCGAATTCCAGATCCTTCTGCAACGCATGGTGACCAACGATCCGCTGACCGCCGCGCTGACCCGGCGCGCCTTCGCGGTCCGTTCGCGAAATCTCCTCGCACCCCTCGCCGGGCACATCATCGTGGGCTGCCGTCCTGATGTTCGACATCGATCGATTCAAGGACATCAATGGCGAGAAAGATCTGCGAATCTTTCGCCGCGACCGCACTGCCATGGGGCCCCGACAAAACGATCCGCGCGACCGTCAGCATCGGCGTCACGGCCACCCGAGATCCGCTGCCGTCGATCGAGCCGCTGCTGAACAGCGCCGAGAACGCGTTGCGGCAAGCCAAGGCTACGGGCGGCAACCGTGTTGCCTCCAACAGCGGTACCGCCGGCGGATCGGACAAAAAAAGAAAAGGATGGCGCGAGAGACGGGACTTGAACCCGCGGCCTCCGCCGTGACAGGGCGGCGCTCTAACCAACTGAGCTACTCCCGCTAACCGGAAAAGAACGGGCGCCGAAGCGCCCGATGTCACGTGGTGGAGATACGTGATGGCCCGCCCCGCGTCAAGCCGATGACGCGGGGCCGCATTTTTGGCCGCACAGCAGGCTGTTAGCTTATCGGCTGAGGCGCTCGCGGGCTTCCATCGGCCATGCTTTTCCCGCCGGTCAGCCACGACCGCAGCA
Organism: uncultured Hyphomicrobium sp.; assembly: GCA_902825785.1. Taxonomy (GTDB): domain Bacteria; phylum Pseudomonadota; class Alphaproteobacteria; order Rhizobiales; family Hyphomicrobiaceae; genus Hyphomicrobium_B. The sequence continues at coordinate 2,322 of CADECN010000052.1, forward strand.
TATAATCCAGTGAGATTGGCCCTGGCCCGGAAACCGCCAGCCAACCGAACAGCGCCATGTACGCGGTCTCCTCGAAGCCGAGCAGCGTTTCGGCCGAGTCGATCTGATCCCACTTGGCGGAGATAATCGCCACAATCATGATGACGACGAGCGGCGGCGCGGCAATGCGCGTGAAAAGCCCGACCAGCAAAAGGAGCCCGCCGACGAACTCGATGCCCGAGACGAAAGGCGTCATGAACTCAGGAAACGGGATATTCCAACTGCGGAAATTTTCGATCATTTGCGGCAGGTTGTTGAGCTTGACCCAGCCCGACCACATGAACACCCAGCCGACCACGACGCGCGCAAACAGCGGTGGCAGCCAAGAGAAATAGCTGGCGAGTTCCTCGCTGCGGATAACGACCCAGCGCAACAGACCTTTCATGACACCACCCTGCATCAGCCTTCGGCGTCTTGCGCCGCGTTGACGGGTGTTACGGAAACCGATGACCGAACGTTACGCGCGGCCCGCGCGACATGTGCACTTAGGGGATTGGCCGGCTAGCCCACCAGCGCCTGCCGGATGTGCCAGCACACACCCGCCGGATCGACAATATGAACTTCCCGGCCCCACGGGAAATCGGTCGGCGGCCGCGTTCGCACGCCTTCATAACGGGAAGGCAGATCGAGCGCATCGACCTCGCGCCAGTAGAGTTCGAGATCGTCGACATCGAGCGCCAGCATCTGGTTCTCTTGCCAGACGGGCACGTTGGCGTTTTGAAGTATGAAAGTGGCACGCCCGAACCGCAGGCCGGCGATATCGGAATTCCGCCAGGCGATCGCAAACCCGAGTTCGCAAAAGAACGCGAGCGCAAGCTCGAAGTCCGCCCCTGAGGGCACAAACGGTATCAGAGCTGTCGCGCGCGCCTGCATGGCGGCCTCAGCTCAAGCGGCGCATGAAATCGCGCTTGCCGATCTCAAGCCCGTTATGGCGCAGAATGTCGTAAGCTGTCGTTGCATGAAAATAAAAGTTGGGCAGCGCGAAGTGCAGTAGATAGTCCTTGCCGGTGAACGTCAGCTCGCGTGGGCCGGCCTTGATGGTGATCTCCTTGTCTAACGCCGCCTCCATCGCATCGGGTGTTGCCGACGTGATGACCGCAAGCGTTTCCGCGATACGACGCTTCAAATCCGCGAACGTCTTTTCGCTATCGTCATGAACCGGCGCCGCTACGCCCGCGAGCCGTGCGACCGACAGCTTCGCGAAATCGCACGCCGACTGAACCTGTTTCTTAAACGTGTACATATCCGGGTAGAGGCGCGCATCCAGCAGTGCGTTGTGATCGACCTTCCTGGCATCGGCATACGCGACAGCCTTGTCGATAATCGCGTCGAGCGCGTCGAGGTGCTTGCTGAAGGATGGAACGGCGATGTCGTACATCGACACGGGCATGGACGGCTCCTCGGTCTGCGACGGTTTGCACAGGCGATATTCCGCTTGCGAGAGAATGGCAATCGCAAAGGTCCGCTTGCGGCGGCGCGGCTTCGGCCGTAAGGAAATTGCGCGCGGGAGGTTAGCTCAGCGGTAGAGCGTCTCGTTTACACCGAGAATGTCGGGGGTTCGATCCCCTCACCTCCCACCAGGACTTTCGCAATCATATCCGGTGCCGACGCGACGCAAAGCCATAGCTCCGGATGGAGCACACGGCAGGGCGGGCTCGCCGAACGTAGTTCCCATCCAGGCGCGCGGAAGCAGAGAACGCGGGAAACGTAATGAAAAACGCGCCCCGCGAAAGCGGAGCGCGTTCATGGCAATCGGCAAAAAGCGACTAATTCAACGCGTCCTTCAGGCCCTTTGCGGGCGTGAACTTCGGCACGCGAGATGCAGGAATGTTGATCGTCGCGCCCGTCGCGGGATTGCGTCCTTCACGGGCTTTGCGGGCCGCAACTTTGAAGGTGCCAAAGTCCGGAATGCGAACTTCATGACCATCCTTCATGGCCGCGCGGATGTGAGCGAGAACCGCATCGACAGCGACGCCGGCCTTCTCTTTCGTTAGCTCACACTCTTTCGCAACGGCATCAATCAGGTCTTTCTTGCTCATCGTATCGTTCCTCGGATGCTCGGGGGATTGCTGTTAAAAGCTCAGGGCTCATGACCCGAGATGTGACTTCAATTTTGCGAAGTCAGCCACTCATGAAGGGCCTAGAAGCGCACAAACGTGCGCCCCGTCAAGCGCAAATCACCCGTGTTTGCTGCATTTGCCGCGTCAAAATGCTCACGTTTCTGACAACTGAACGCGCATGCAAAAGGCCCCTGCAACGTCACGGTTGCAGAGGCCTTATGCGTGTTAATCAGATCGCCGCACTATAAGTTAGTGTGCGGTGACCCGCGAGCCGGTCTTATCTTTCTCTTTCGCTTCCAAGGCTTCAGCCTCGGCAGCTTCATCCCACGTGATGGGCTCGGGTGCGCGCACAAGCGCGATCTTCAGCACATCCTCGAGGCGTGCGACCGGCACAATTTCGATCTTGGTCTTTACCTCGTTCGGAATCTCCGCGAGGTCTTTGACGTTCTCTTCCGGAATAACGACGGTCTTTATCCCGCCGCGCAATGCCGCCAAGAGTTTTTCCTTGAGGCCACCGATCGGCAGAACGCGACCACGAAGCGTGATTTCGCCTGTCATCGCCACATCCTTGCGCACCGCAATTCCGGTCAGCACCGAGATGATGGCTGTCGTCATCGCGATACCGGCTGACGGTCCATCCTTCGGTGTCGCGCCTTCCGGCACGTGCACGTGGATGTCGCGCTTTTCGAACAGCGACGGGTGGATGCCGAAATCAACCGAGTGCGAGCGCACGTAGGCGTTCGCGGCCTGGATTGATTCCTTCATCACGTCGCGCAAGTTGCCCGTCACCGTCATGCGGCCCTTGCCGGGCATCATGACGCCTTCGATCGTCAGCAACTCGCCGCCGACCTCGGTCCATGCAAGACCCGTCACGATACCGACCTGGTCCTCGAGCTCCGCCTCTCCGTAGCGATACTTCGGAACGCCCAGGAAGCTTTCCACGTTCTCGCTCGTGACGACGATCGACGTCTTTGACGACGTCAAAATCTCCTTCACGGCCTTACGCGCAAGCTTTGCGATCTCGCGTTCCAGCGAGCGCACGCCGGCTTCGCGCGTATAGCGCCGGATCACTTCCTTCAGCGCACTGTCTTCGACAGTCCACTCGCCGGCCTCAAGGCCGTGCGCCCCATACTGTTCGGGGATGAGATGGCGCTTGGCGATCTCGAGCTTCTCGTCCTCGGTATAACCCGCAAGACGAATGATCTCCATGCGGTCCATTAGGGCCGGCGGAATGTTGAGTGTGTTCGCCGTCGTCACGAACATCACATTCGACAGGTCGTAGTCGACCTCGAGGTAATGATCGTTGAACGTCGAGTTCTGCTCCGGATCCAAAACTTCCAGCAGCGCCGCTGCCGGATCGCCGCGGAAGTCCTGGCCCATCTTGTCGATCTCGTCGAGAAGGAAGAGCGGATTTGTCCGCTTCGCCTTCTTCATCGACTGGATGACCTTGCCGGGCATAGAGCCGATGTAGGTACGCCGGTGGCCGCGGATTTCCGCTTCATCGCGCACGCCGCCAAGCGACATGCGCACGAACTCGCGGCCCGTGGCATTCGCAATCGATTTGCCAAGCGAGGTCTTGCCCACGCCGGGCGGACCGACGAGGCACAGAATCGGCCCCTTCAACTTGTTGGTGCGCGCCTGCACAGCAAGATACTCGAGGATGCGCTCCTTCACCTTCTCGAGACCGTAGTGTTCGGTATCGAGAATGGTCTGCGCTTCCGCGATGTCCTTCTTGACTTTGCCTTTGATCCCCCAGGGGATCGACAGCAGCCAGTCGAGATAGTTGCGCACCACCGTCGCTTCCGCCGACATCGGGCTCATCTGCTTGAGCTTCTTGAGCTCAGCCAGCGCCTTGTCCTTGGCTTCCTTCGACAGCTTGGTGTTTTCGATCTTCTCCTCGAACTCCGCGATGTCGTCGCGTTCGTCCGTGTCGCCGAGCTCCTTCTGAATGGCCTTCATCTGCTCATTCAGGTAGTACTCGCGCTGCGTCTTCTCCATCTGGCGCTTGACGCGCGAACGGATCTTCTTCTCGACCTGAAGGACCGAGATCTCGCTTTCCATCAGCGTGTAGACGCGCTCGAGCCGCTCAGAGATGCTGGCGGTTTCAAGCACATCCTGCTTGTCGGAAATCTTCACCGCCAGGTGCGAGGCGATGGTGTCGGCGAGCTTCGCGTAGTCCTCAATCTGGCTGACCGTGCCGAGAACCTCGGGGCTCACCTTCTTGTTGAGCTTCACGTAGCTCTCGAACTGCGTCACGACCGAACGCGCGAGCGCTTCGAGTTCGTCCTTCGCGCCAGGAGTTTCTGTGACGCGTTCGACCTCGGCCTCGAAATAATTCTCATTGGCGGTGTAGCGCGTGACACGCGCGCGTGCGCTGCCTTCGACAAGCACCTTCACGGTGCCATCGGGCAGCTTCAGAAGCTGCAGCACGGACGCCAGCGTTCCGATCTCGTAGATAGCATCGGTGGCCGGATCGTCATCGCCGGCGTTCTTCTGAGCGGCAAGCAGGATCTGCTTGTCCGCGCGCATGACTTCCTCTAGCGCCGCAATCGACTTTTCGCGCCCTACGAACAGCGGCACGATCATGTACGGAAAGACCACGATGTCGCGCAGCGGCAGAACCGGATAGAGCTCTTTCCCGCTCGCCTTCTCGGCCTTTTCGCGTGGCTTCTTTTCGTCGCTCATTTCACTACCCATTTTCCCGCGTATCGCACCTTAATTGGCGCTGACGCATTGCACGCTCGTTCCACCTTAAGAGCCACACCCTCCCGCCCCTTTTGATGGCGGCGGAATGGCATGCTCGTGGGCGCGAGCGCGAAGAAGAGCACCATTCGACGTTTCCGGAAGCTTGGATATTGCCGCGATCATCCGGAAGTCGTCAGGTAATCTCCCCCCGAACAAATAGGGACCACTTGTCCCCGCAGCAAGTGGCCGGTCCGACACGCCGCAGCAGTTGGCCTGTCGGATCGGAAGTGTTAGGCCGTCGAACCTTTTTCTTCGGCCCGATCCGAGTAGATTCTCAAGGGCTTGGCGGAGCCCTCCACAACTTCAGGTCCAATGACGACTTCCTCGACGCCTTTGAGCGTCGGCAGGTCGTACATGGTGTCGAGCAGAATGCCTTCCATGATCGATCGCAGGCCGCGCGCGCCGGTCTTGCGTTCGATCGCCCTACGCGAGATGGCCTTCAACGCGTCCATCGTGATCGTCAGCTTCACGTCCTCCATTTCGAAGAGGCGCTGGTACTGCTTCACGATCGCGTTCTTAGGCTCGGTCAGGATCTGCACGAGCGCGCCTTCATCAAGGTCTTCCAGCGTTGCGATGACGGGCAGGCGGCCGATAAATTCCGGGATCAGGCCGAACTTCAGCAGATCTTCGGGCTCCACGCCGCGCAGGATGTCACCCGTGCGACGCTCGTCTGGCCCAGTAACCTTGGCCGAGAAACCGATTGAAGACCCCTTGCCCCGGCGCGAGATGATCTTTTCAAGACCCGCGAACGCGCCGCCGCAGATGAATAGGATGTTCGTCGTGTCTACCTGCAGGAATTCCTGCTGCGGATGTTTGCGGCCGCCCTGCGGCGGAACCGAAGCAACCGTGCCTTCCATGATCTTGAGCAGCGCCTGCTGCACGCCTTCGCCCGACACGTCGCGTGTGATCGACGGGTTGTCGGATTTGCGGCTGATCTTGTCGACTTCGTCGATGTAGACGATGCCACGCTGCGCCCGCTCGACGTTGTAGTCGGCAGCCTGCAGCAGCTTCAGAATGATGTTCTCGACATCTTCGCCGACATAGCCGGCTTCGGTCAGCGTGGTCGCGTCTGCCATCGTGAACGGCACGTCGAGGATGCGTGCCAGCGTCTGCGCCAGCAGCGTCTTGCCCGAACCGGTCGGACCAACGAGCAGGATGTTCGACTTGGCAAGCTCGACGTCGTTGTTCTTCGTCGCGTGGTTGAGGCGCTTGTAGTGATTGTGCACGGCGACCGAGAGCACGCGCTTGGCGTGGAACTGGCCAATCACGTAGCTGTCGAGGACACCGCAGATTTCCTGCGGAGAGGGCACGCCGTCACGCGACTTGACGAGGGTGTTCTTGTTCTCCTCGCGAATGATGTCCATGCACAGCTCGACGCATTCATCGCAGATGAACACTGTCGGTCCGGCAATAAGCTTGCGAACCTCATGCTGGCTCTTGCCGCAGAATGAGCAGTAGAGAGTGTTCTTCTCTTGAGCCATTTCGTTCTCACCTTCGCTGCGGGTCATCCGTTCGATGTTCCCGCTTTGGTCTGCGGCTCTCGGGCCGCGAACACTGAAATCCGCACGACGCCCTGAATCTCTCTGCCGATCTGAGCACGCTAGCGTTCGGCAGATCAAGATTGGATTAATGGACAGTACCCGGGCCCAGGGGGCAAGCGGCGGTATTGCCACAGTTCACCGTTTGGCCCGCAACACTCGAGTCGCATGGTCAACGAGCCGTCAACAGCGCCGCTTCCGGCGTCAAGCGCGGCCTGCATTCGTTCCACGGAAAATAGATGTGCCGGGAACGGAACGCAATCCGCTACCGCCGCTAACCGCGAAAACGGCCCGTTAACGCACTTAGGACTCGGCCTTGCCTTCGAACAGGCCGCCATCGACCTGGTCGCGCGTCTCGAGCACGCGGTCGATCAGGCCAAAGTCTTTCGCCTGATCCGCGGTCATGAAGTAGTCGCGATCAAGTGTGCGCTCGACCTTCTCGTAGCTCTGGCCCGTGTGCTTCACGTACGTCTCGTTGAGACGGCGCTTCATCTTCACGATGTCTTCCGCGTGCCGCTCGATGTCGGACGCTTGGCCCGAAAAACCGCCCGACGGCTGGTGCACCATGATACGTGCGTTAGGAAGCGCGAAACGCATGTCCTTTGCACCCGCACACAACAGAAGCGATCCCATCGACGCGGCTTGCCCGATGCAGAGCGTGGCCACGGCCGGCTTGATGAACTGCATGGTGTCGTAGATCGCCATGCCCGACGTCACCACCCCGCCCGGCGAGTTGATGTACATCGAGATTTCCTTTTTCGGGTTCTCCGATTCAAGGAACAGCAGCTGCATGCAGATCGATGCCGACATATGGTCCTCGACCGGACCGGTCACGAAAATGATGCGCTCCTTCAAGAGACGCGACGGCAAATCGTAGCCGCGCTCGCCCCGCGTCGTCTGCTCGACAACCATCGGCCAGAAGGTGTTGGTGAGTGTAGAGACTGGGTCGCGCATTGCTTTCGTCTTTCCTTGTTGGCCTCTACTGGGCCGCGGTGTGAGTCGGGACCGGACCCTAGCGCGCCGCCGGCCAAATCGCACGCGCGCCGTTGCGGCTATGTCGGAACGCGTGTCAGGCTGTGCAAGAGGCGAATTTGCCCCTTTCTCGTCAGCCCTGCGTGACCTCCTCGACCGCCTTGGCGAGTTCGTCCTTAGAAACTTTATGCTCTACGGGCTCGGACTGGCCGATGACGTAGTCGATGACCTTGTCTTCGAAAATCGGCGCGCGCAGCTCGGCGAGCGCGCCCGGCGTCTTCTCGTAATATTCGTAGACCGCCTTCTCCTGGCCAGGATAGCGGCGCGCCTGTTCGACAAGAGCGCGACGCAGCTCTTCCTGCGAGATCTGCAGTTTGTTCTTGTCGCCGATCTCGCCGATCACGAGTCCGAGCCGCACGCGGCGTTCGGCGATGCCGCGATACTCGGTGCGTGCCTCTTCTTCGCTCCTGCCTTCGTCGGCGAACGTCTTGTTGCTGGCTTTGAGGTTGTTTTCCAGATCACGCCAGATGTTCTGGAACTCGAAGTCGACAAGCGACGGCGGCAGTTCGAAGTCGTGTGCTTTGTCGAGCGCGTCGAGGATGTCGCGCTTCAGCTTCAGACGCGACGCCTGTTCGTACTCGCGCTTGATCTGCTCCGACACGAGCGATTTCAGCTTCTCCAAGCTCTCCGCGCCAAGGCCAGCGGCGAATTCGTCGTTGATTTCAGGAATGCGCGGCTTCGATACGGTCTTCGCCGTCACCTCGAATTGTGCCGTTTTGCCGGCAAGCGTCGGCATCGGGTACTCTGCCGGGAACGTTGCCTCCACGGTACGCGTCTCGCCCGCCTTGATCCCGATGACGCCTTCCTCAAAACCCGGAATGAACTGCTTCTTGCCGATGATCAGGCTGGCGCCTTCCGCCTTGCCTCCTTCGAACTCTTCGCCGTCGAGACGACCAACGAAGTCAATGCTAACGAGATCGGCCTCTTCCGCCGCGCGGCCTTCCTCCGGATCGAACGCGGTGTTGCGCTCGGCAATATCCTTGAGTGCCTTGTTCAGCGATTCATCGTCGACATCGGCGACGAGCTTCGTCAGCTTCAGGGTTTTGAGGTCGGTGACGGGGATAGGAGGAAGGACTTCGAACGACATATTGTAGGACAGGTCACCCTCGCCCGACACGATGCGATCGAACCCGCCTTCCTCGATGCCGACGAGTTCGATTTGCGGCTGCCGCGCCGGACGCTCGTTGCGATCCTTGAGCGCCTTCTGACTCGTATCGGTGACGGCCTGCTCCAACACTTCCTGCATCAGGGCCTTGCCGTACAGCTTCTTCAAGTGCGGCACCGGCACCTTGCCTTTGCGAAAGCCCTTGATCTGAACGCGATCCTTGAGCTCATCGAGCCGAACCGAAAAGCGCTCGCCCAGCTCGGCCTGGTTGACGACCACCTGAAGCGTGCGTTTCAATCCTTCGCGCGCTGTTTCTGTAACCTGCATCGTCCCGTTCCTGACTCTTGAACCTGCGTCGCCGTTTGCTTGCCGCTGCCGGCGCGCGCCTAATGGCCCTAATTTAAGTCGCCTGCGCGACCGTTAAACCCCGAACCTCTCGCCGGAACCGGGCCGCGGCTTGGTGCGGGCGGAGGGATTTGAACCCCCACGACTTTCGCCGCTGGAACCTAAATCCAGTGCGTCTACCAATTCCGCCACGCCCGCGTTCGCCGCCACCGGCCTGCTAAGCCCGCCGGCTCCGGAGAAAAACCGGGCCAAGCGCTCGCTCGAAGGGCGGAAGAAGCGCACTCATACGCGGGAGGAGAGCCGGAAATCAATCGGCAAATGCATGCGGCCCTGGGGCCCGCCGTGTCAGTCGGCGTCGCGCAGCAATACCATCGCCATGACGGCGGCGGCCGGCATTATGAGCACGAGCACATTGGGCTCGAACATGCCGGAGAAATATGCATACCCCGCCAGCGCCGCGAAACTGGCCATGACTAGGTTGAAGAACATTGCCGTAAGCCTTTGCCACAACTCACTGGACGGGGTCGGCTCCCAAGGCTCAGCACATCCGCCAGCAGACGTACTTTTTGCGCCCAACTCAGGCAGTTGTCAGAAAATCCGCCGTAAATGATGAAGACTACGGTAGCCATATTTTGCGACATCCGTTTTCCACCCGACGGTCGATCCCAAGCTGGGGGCCATTCGGCTTTGCAGCCTTGCGGGCGGGGCAAGTTTTGCCTATGTGCTCCGGACCGGTAACCTAACCGGCTAACCAAAAATGGGGGCTCAAGCGTGCCAGCGTCCGCCAAGAACTGGATCGTCGAGACGGACTGGCTCGCAAATCATCTATCCGCCCCAGATTTGATCGTGCTCGACGGCAGTTGGCATCTGCCGACCGCCGGCCGCGACCCACGCCGCGAATACCTGGCCCAGCACATACCCGGCGCGCTGTTTTTCGACATCGACGACCTGTCGGACGAGAAATCTCAGCTTCCCCACATGCTGCCGTCTACCGTTAAATTTGCCTCCCGCATGAAGAAGATGGGCATTGGCGACGGCGCACGTATCGTCGTCTATGACACCACCGGCATATTTTCCGCCGCACGGGTCTGGTGGACGTTCCGGGCCATGGGCCATCAGGACGTGGCCGTTCTGAACGGCGGATTGCGCAAATGGATTGAGGAAGGGCGCCCGACCGAGGACGGGCCAGCGCCGAAGCGCTCCGAACGGCACTACACGCCGCTTCAGAACACCGAACTCATCCGCGACCTAGACGAAATGAAAGCGCTGCTTTCCAAGCCCGGCGCCCAGATCGTCGACGCGCGTCCCGCCGGCCGCTTCGAGGGCCGCGATCCGGAACCGCGCGCGGGCCTTCGCCAAGGTCATATGCCGGGCGCCAAGAACATCCCGTCACAAGACCTCTTGAATCCGGACGGCACCTTCAAATCGCCGGCCGAACTTGCGGTTTTGTTCAAGAACGCGGGCATCGACGTGACCAAACCGGTCGTGACGACCTGCGGTTCGGGCGTGACAGCATCCATGCTGGCGCTCGCACTCGCCGTTCTCGGTCAGACCAATGCCGCCGTCTACGACGGAAGCTGGGCCGAATGGGGCCAGGAAAAGCTGAACCTGCCGTTCGAGACAGGAACCGCGGCCACCACAGTTTAAAAGCGATTACTCCGGCAGCGGGATGAACTCTTTGTCGTCCCCCGGCACGACCGCGAAACGCCCGGCCTTCCAGTCAGCCTTCGCCGCGTCGATGCGATCCTTCGACGACGACACGAAGTTCCACCAGATGTGTCGGGGACCGTCCATCGGCTCACCGCCTATAAGCATCAGCCGCGCGTTGCTGAGCGCGAGTATCGAGATGCGATCACCGGGCTTGAATACGAGCAGCCTTCCAGCCTCGAAACGATCGCCCGCAATGTCGATGTCTCCGGACGCAATGTAGACCGCGCGTTCGTCATAGTCGGCGTCGAACGGCAGCACCGCGCCCGGCGCCAATACCGCTTCGGCGTAAAGTGCTGGATGCGGGAACTCCGCCGGCGACGTTGCGCCGAACGCCTCGCCCATGATGACGCGCACGCGCTTGCCCTCGCCCGCAACCCGCGGCAGGTCATCGGCGCTATAGTGCACGAACGTCGGCGCACCTTCTTCGTAAGCTGTCGGCAGAGCCGCCCAGGCCTGGATCCCGAAAAGCTTCGGCCCCTTGGCACGCGCTTCCGGCGCCGTTCGTTCTGAATGCACAATGCCAGAACCCGCCGACATTAAATTTAGCGCGCCCGGCCGGATCGCCATCTCCGTGCCCAGGCTGTCACGATGGAAAATCTCGCCATCAAACAGGTATGTTACGGTCGCAAGCCCGATATGCGGATGCGGCCTAACATCGATGCCCTGCCCCAGTAGGAACTCCGCCGGACCCATCTGATCGAAGAAGATAAAAGGACCGACCATCTGCTTGCCGACGGCGGGAAGCGCACGGCGCACTGAAAATCCGCCAAGGTCGCGTGCTCGCGGCACGATCACTTGCTCGATCGCGTCGCACGCACGTTTGTCGCCGGGAGCTGGATCGGGCGCGGGCGTAAAGCTCATGAAAAGACAACTCCTTGCTGTTCAAGCCGTTCCCTTGTCTGCTCGTTTCGGCGCGGGCGTGCTGTGGTTCGAAAGCGCGTTCTCGACCGTCGCCGCATATTTGACGAGCGGCTTACGCAAACCGGCATTCAGTAAGTTTCGCCTCACTGGGGCGCGCACGGAAGTGAAAAAGACCTCGGTGCCCGAATTGCGCAGCTTATGCACGAAGCTTTCCAGTGCTTTGGCAGCGGTGGTATCGACGAGCGGCACGTCTGAAAAATCGAGCACAAAAATGCGCGGCTTCGCACCAATTCGTTCAAGTGCGCCGCTCACGGCAGCGGCCGCGCCGAAGAAGAAGGCGCCCGATATTCGATAGACCAGCACATCCTCTCCGTATGCCGCGTAGTCGCGGTGCGCCGGCTCGGAGCCACTTCGGTCGGCCGCGTCTTTCGGCACCAGTTCGGCGCCGGTTTCAACCTCGACGGCTTCCGCCATGCGGTGCAGGAACAGAAACGCGCTCAGCGTCACGCCGACAGCGATGGCGATCGTTAGGTCCTCGAAGATCGTCAACAAAAACGTGGCGGTGACGACCGTCGAATCTCCACACGACGATTTGATGAGGCTTGCGAATTCTTCCTTCTCGGCCATGTTCCAAGCCACGATGCCGAGCACGCCCGCAAGACTTGCGAGCGGAATGTACGCCGCAAGCGGCGCCGCCAGGAGCATAAAAATCAGCAGAAACGCGGCATGGAGCATACCGGCCACCGGCCCATGAGCACCGGCGCGCACGTTGGTCGCGGTTCGCGCCATGGTTCCGGTCGCGCACATGCCTCCGAACACGACGGACGCGATGTTAGCCGTACCTTGAGCAACGAGTTCGCAATTCGAACGGTGTCGTCGCCCGCTCATGGCATCAGCGACCACAGCGGACAGCAGACTCTCGATAGCGCCCAGCAGCGCAATCGCGACGGCATCCGGAAAAACAGCCCGCATTTTTCCCAGATCGAACGCCGGCAACGATGGCGCCGGCAATGTACGCGGAACACCGCCGAACCTGGACCCGATGGTGGCGACGTCAAGATGCAGCACAGCTGCCAAACCCGCCGCCACGACAATCGCGACCAGCATACCCGGCCACTTCGGACGCAGCCGGCGTAGCACGATGATGATCGCCATGGTTGCGAGTGACAGACCGACAGCGGCGGGATTGATCCCGGCAATGTTGGCGAATATCGCCTGCAGCTTGGGCGCCAGCGCGGCGGGCTCACGCGCGAGATCGAGGCCCAGCAGCTCCTTGAGCTGGCTTGCGAAAATTATGACCGCAATGCCCGCCGTGAAGCCGACCGTCACGGGCAACGGAATATACTTCACGTAGGTCCCAAGCCGCAGGAAGCCGGCAGCCATCATCATTGCGCCGGCCATCAACGTCGCGAGCACAAGGCCATCGTAGCCGTGACGCTCGACGATGCTGGCAATCAGGACGATAAAGGCGCCCGCAGGCCCGCCGATCTGAAAGCGGCTTCCACCCAGCGCCGAAATGATGAAGCCACCGACGATCGCCGTGAAGATGCCCTTGTCCGGCGAAAGCCCCGCTCCGACCGCGATTGCCATTGAAAGCGGCAGGGCGACGATCGCAACCGTGAGACCGGCCATGCTGTCGGCACGCAGATCGCGCGGGGAGTAGCCTTCACGTAGGCACGTCACAAGCTTCGGTGTGAACAGCTCGGCAAACGTCGGCTGCGGCGATCGCGTTCGGCTCATCCCTCAAAACCCACAGGCCCTTTCTTGCGGGTCGGGAAGCCTCGCCTACCCTTCGGGAAAGTATTGATAGATCCAGGTCTCCGTCAGCGCGCCGCCATTCTTGCGCAGGAACGCGCGCAGGTCGACGGGTTCACCACCGGTTGCCTTGATGTCGAAGAACGCGCGCCATCGTTGGTTCTGACCTACGACAGGATGATTG
>CADECN010000053.1 GCA_902825785.1 uncultured Hyphomicrobium sp.
TGCGGCACATGTATTCGATCGCGTCCTGGTCGCCGAGCCAGTCCGACCCCTTCACGGTGTCGAACATGTGCCAGCGCCAGTCGTCCGGCCCCATGTTGCCGAGCGCGGCAGCGACGCCGCCCTGTGCCGCGACGGTATGCGAACGCGTCGGGAAAACCTTCGTGACGCATGCCGTCTTGAGGCCGGCTTCGGCGCATCCCAGCGTGGCACGCAAACCCGCGCCGCCGGCGCCGACGACCACGACGTCATAGGTATGATCGACAATCGGATAAGCTTTCGCGCCTACGGCGGGCGTAGCCGCTGAGGAGCCGTTGGTCTTGCCGGACTTTGCCGTCATGCGATCAAGCTCCGAACGAAAGTTTCAAGACGGCGTAAACGCAGGTGAGCGCAATGAACGCCGCGAAAAACGTGTTCAGCATCAGCAAGACGATCTTGGCGCCCTCGCCATGCACGTAGTCTTCGATGATCGTCTGCATGCCCATGCGCATGTGAATGGTGCCCGAAATCACGAGCGCGAGGATGGCCAGAGCGATCAGCGGATTGGCAAGCCGCGCCTTGACCGACGCGTGATCGGCGCCAACGAGCGAAACGATGAGCCAGACCAGAAAAATCCCTAGGAATACATTCGCGACGGCCGTAACGCGCTGTTTCCAGAAATGATCGGCGCCTTCCTTGGCGGAGCCAAGATAGCGAACCTTCTTCAGAGGTGTGCGCATCGACATATCAGGCACCTCCGAAGCCGACGCCAATCCAGATCAGTAGCGTGATCGCGATCGACGCGACGAGCGTGCCCCAGGATAGCTGATCGATGAGCTTGAGGTCATAGCCGCGGCCCGTATCCCAGAGGAAATGGCGCAGGCCCCCCAGCATGTGGTGAATGAGTGCCCAGGTGTAGCCGAACAGAATGAGCTTGCCTGGGATTGTCGCAAACCACGACGAGACGTAATCGAAGTTTTCAGGACCGGTGGCGGCCGAGATCAGCCACAGGGCCAAAAGAATTGTGCCGACGTACAATGCGCCTCCGGTGATGCGATGCAGGATCGACATCAGCATGGCTGGCGGCCACTTGTAGATCTGAATGTGCGGCGAGAGCGGCCTTCTGGCCCGAGTGCCCCGCCCCGAGCTGGCTTCGGCCATGGGACATTCCTAGAAATTCGGATGGCGGCGGTTGTAGCGCGCCAAGTGCTGCGCGGCAATTCGCCAAATGCCACAGCTTTTGATCGAAGGTCGCGACCGGCACGGCTGCGGCGATGACGATCGCAAACGTCGCTACTACTTCGGCGCAATGACCCCGCAGGCGACGCGCGGCGTGCCGGCGTCGTCAGGACTGATCAGATGATCGTCGGGACCGTCGAACACGACAATCGATGCGCCGTCGTCATCCAAGAGCTTGTCTTCGATGTCCTTGCTTAGCGTCAGAAAGGGGCTCAGCAGTTCCGCGACCACTGTGCCGTCGGGCGCGGCGTACACATTCGGCAAGTCACCTGCCATCGGGCCGTTTTCGTTCAGCAGGCCGTGCTCAGCTCCAAGTGGATTGAAGATGCCGCCGGCGGTTGCAAAGTCCCCTTCGCACTTGCCTGTCTCATGCACATGGATGGCGTGGGCGCCCGGCTTCAGGCCTTTGAGTTCGAGCTTTAAAAGCACACCGGCCGACGACTGAGTGAGTGTCGCTGTGCCGGCATCGCTGCCGTCGACCAGCTTTATCGTGGCAACCGCAGGCTCGCCGCGCGCAGGCACTGCAACCGCCATAGCGGCTAGGCCAAGCGCTAGCGCGCGAAAAGTCGAACTGGTCATTGGGGCTCCCCTTTTTGCGGCCGGACTATAGCGGCGCGCGAAAGGGATGCCAGGGGTCAACGCGGCAGCAGCAGCCAAGTATCGAGGTCGAGCACAACGCCCTCAGCATACTCTCCGGAAGGCGTTTTGAGCGGCAGGGACGAACAATCCATATTCTTGACGCCGACAAGCCGGACACGAAGCGCGCCGACATCCTTGCGGCCGCGGATCTCCGCTTTCTCCAAGACCTCAGACCAAGCGTAGATCGTGTCGCCGGCGAAGGTGGGGGCGACGTGACGGCCGCCGTTGATGGCCGCCAGGTGAAAAGCGTTGCCCAGGCCATTGTAGGAGAGCGCACGGACGAGTGAAATTACGACGCCGCCATAGACGATGCGCTTGCCGAAGCGGCCCTTCGACTCGGTGTGCTGGTTGAAGTGGACCTTGGCGGTGTTTTGATAGAGCCGGGTCGCGATCTGGTGCTCGGCCTCTTCCAGTGTCATGCCATCGACGTGGTCGATCTTCTCGCCAGCCTCGTAGTCGTTCCAGCGGTGCGGCGAACCGGCGAGCGCCCAATCGTACTTGGCGACATCGATGGCGGGTACAGCGGTGCCCAGTTCAGCAGGGTCGACGCGATCCTTAAGCTTGGGCACGACGGCTTCGGGCGATGGCGCCGCCTTGTCGCGCTTTCGCACCATGACCCAGCGGCAGTATTCCAGAACGACGTCGCCATCTTGATTGCGGCCCGTGGAGCGGACGTAGACAGTGCCCGTTTCACGGTTGGAATTTTCCTTGAGGCCGATCACCTCGGACACGGAACTCAGCGTATCGCCCGGATAAACCGGCTTTAAGAAGCGGCAATCGGCGTAGCCGAGGTTTGCTATGGCGTTGAGCGAGATATCCGGCGTCGTCTTGCCGAAAACGACGTGGAAAGTCAGCATGTCGTCCAGCGGCGCGCGCGGATAGCCGATCGCCTTCGCAAAGGTGTCCGCCGACTGGACCGCAAAGCGCGAGCCGTAGAGCGCGGTGTAAAGAGCGACATCGCCGTCGGTTACCGTGCGCGGCGTCGCGTGATGGATGACCTGACCGAACTCGAAATCCTCGAAGAAATTTCCGGCGTTGGTTTTCGTACCAGCCATCGTGTTCGCCATCCCCTTGCCCAGACTGCCGGGCGCCTTTTTCGAAGCGAACCGCGCTGCCTGCAACACTTTTTCGCGATTTGAGGGTCGCGATTTACGGCCGCACGCTGCCGGACGCTGTCGGCTAAAACCAGGGCTCTTCGATGCGGGAGCGGGAATCGATGGCGTCAGCGATCGCCGCGACGCGCTTGGCCATGACAAGATGGAGGCGTTCAACCATGCGGCCGTCGACCGTGATCACGCCCTTGCGCGCGTTCTCGGGCTCTTCGAAAGACTTGATGATTTTCTGAGCCCACGAGACCTCGTCCTCGGTCGGAGAAAAGACCTCGTTGCAGGGCACGACCTGCGAGGGATGGATCAGCGTCTTGCCGTCCATGCCGAGTGTGCGACCATGTTCACATTCGGCGCGGAAGCCGGAATCGTCCTTGAAATCGTTGTACACGCCGTCGACCACGTCGAGGCCGTAGGCGCGGGCGGCGACAAGTGTCATCGCGAGCCACGGCACAACGGCGAAACGGTTCTGGCTCGACCGTGCGCGGCTCTCCTTCAGGAGGTCGTTCGTGCCTAGAACGAAACAGGTCAGTCGATTGTCCCGGTCAGGTGCACAGGCGGCGATGTCGCGCGCGTTGATGATACCCATCGGGGTCTCGATCATCGCCCAGAGGCGAACGTGCTCCGGGGTCTCGGATGCCTTGACGACCTTGGCCGTACCAATGATGTCGCCGGGTTGAGAAACCTTCGGAACAAGGATCGCATCGGGCGCGACCGAGATGGCGGCATGCAGGTCCGCCATGCCCCAAGGGGTTTCCATCGGATTGACGCGCAGCACCACCTCGCGAGAGCCGAAGCCGCCTTCGCGGATCGCGTCGAGCGCGCGGGTGCGCGCCAGTTCCTTGTTCGCCGGCGCGACCGAGTCCTCCAGATCGATAATAATCGCATCGGTCGGCAACTTTCGCGCTTTGTCCAACGCGCGGTCGTTATCGCCCGGGATATAGAGAACGCTGCGGCGCGGTCGCATTGCCATGGTGATTCGGCTCCGGGTATTTGTTTTGTGCGTTGCAATATAGCTGACCGCGAAGGGGTCGCCCACCCTCACTTTTAGGCAAGATGCTATTGACGCAGCGCGCGAAGCGAGCGGCAATCCGCCAAGGGCGCAAAGGTCGCCCAAGTTCACTCCGGGCTTAAGAAATCCGTATGCGCCGTGTCTTGCTCCTATCTTCGTTCGTGGCCCACGGGGGAATTGGACTTAGCGCCAATATCGCTCCGCTTCTGGCGG
Source organism: uncultured Hyphomicrobium sp. (assembly GCA_902825785.1). GTDB lineage: Bacteria > Pseudomonadota > Alphaproteobacteria > Rhizobiales > Hyphomicrobiaceae > Hyphomicrobium_B. Next base: position 4,186 of record CADECN010000053.1, read on the forward strand.
CAGGCATCACTCCGATCCCGCTTCCAACGACGCTGCTTTCGAACAATCCGAGCTACCAGCCAGTGGCCGGCGGGGCGGTGGCGCCGGACATGATCCTGGCGATGTCGAACGCGCTCGAGGAAAACGGCTGGCTTGGAGGTGTAGATGCCATCCTGACCGGATATTTGCCGTCGGCCGCGCACGTTTCGGCGGCGAAGACCATTGTTGAGAAGGTCAAAGCGCGCAATTCCGGACTGGTCTTCGTGTGCGATCCAATCGCGGGAGACGACCCGGACGGCCTTTACGTCGACGAGGCGGCCGCCCGCGCCATTCGCGAGGAACTGCTGGCGATGGCCGACCTGGTGACGCCCAACCGATTTGAACTCGAATGGCTTTCGGGACGGCAGGTCATCGACGTCGAAAGCGCGGTGAACGCGGCTAAGGCGTTGGGCATCGCGGCCGTTGTGGCGACGTCGATCCCATCGGGACAATCCGAGCTCGCGAATGTTTCCGTGTCGGCGGATGGCGTCGGCATCGCCGTCGTCGAGCGGAGGTCACGCGTGCCGCACGGGACGGGCGATCTTTTTGCGGGCTTGCTTCTCGCGCGGCTGCTCTTGGGTGACCACTTGCCGCAAGCGCTTGCCGCCGCAACGGACGGCGTGAGCAAAGCTCTAACTGCAAGCACTGGCGACGCCGATTTGCGTCTTGCGGGCATCGACTGGTGAGACGGCCGCCGTATTCGGCAATCACTTGCTGGCGCTGAAAGTTCGCGGCCGTGCGTTGGTAAATGCATCGGCGCTTGCCAAACATTCCTTCAGGCGGCATAGGCGGTTGGGCCGCAATGCGAGGAATTTCATATTGAACGATGCACCTGCGCGATCCGACGGCTTCAGCCGTGAGGCCGCAGCTGGTCTCATCTTGCTCGCATCCGCACTGCTTGCCCTTGGCGTTGCGAATTCTCCGCTGGGTTCGCTGTACGACAAGCTGCTGCACCATGAGGCGACGATCGGCATCGCGCCGCTAGCGCTCACCAAGTCGCTGTTGCATTGGATCAACGATGGCCTGATGGCCATCTTCTTTCTGTTGGTCGGACTGGAGATCAAGCGCGAGTCGCTGATCGGCCCGCTGTCGAACCGGCGCAGCGCAACTCTGCCGGTGATTGCGGCGGCCGGCGGCATGTTGGTTCCGGCGCTCATCTACACCGCCATCAACTGGGGTGATCCGGTGGCCCTCCGGGGCTGGGCCATTCCATCCGCGACGGACATCGCCTTCGCCGTCGGCGTCATCGCCATGCTCGGCAAACGCGTGCCATCGTCCTTGCGAGCGTTCCTGCTGGCGCTCGCCATCATCGACGATCTCGGCGCCATCATCATCATCGCTTTGTTTTACTCGGGTCATTTGTCAGTTTCGGCGCTCGCTCTGGCGGCGGCAGGCATCGCCACGCTCGTGGCGCTCAACCGGTCGGGCGTAACGAAAGTATGGCCCTACCTTATCGTCGGTCTTTTCGTTTGGCTGTGCGTGCTCAAATCGGGCGTGCATGCGACGCTCGCAGGCGTCGTGACCGCGATCGCCATTCCGTTCAACGGCCCAAAGGGTTCCGGCGACGGTCCTCTGCTCAAGCTCGAACACGTACTGGGACCGTGGGTCAGTTTCGCAATCGTACCGATGTTCGCTTTCGCGAACGCGGGCGTTTCGCTGCACGGAATTACGTTCGGAGAGCTTTTGACCCCGATCCCGCTCGGGATTGCACTGGGCCTGTTTTTCGGCAAGGCGATCGGGATCTATGGATTTGCGAAAGCGGCGATCAGAGCCGGCCTGGGCGAAATGCCGCGCGGAGCATCGGACGTTCAACTGCTAGGCACGGCAGTGCTGGGCGGCATCGGCTTTACGATGAGCTTGTTCATCGGAATGCTGGCTTTCCCTGGCGCGGCGGCGGCAGCGGACCTGAGGCTAGGTGTCCTGACCGGATCGCTGATTTCAGCGGCCGTGGGCTATATCATTCTGGCCAACGCACGCGGGAGCAAGGGCTGATAACGGAACACTCGTCGCGCACGAGCAAGGACAAACAAAATGAGCAGCTTTCCGGAATTGCTGGCAGATCGCTATCGCAGGTTCAAATTTCGCAACTACGCGCCGAACGCCGATCACTACGAAGAGCTCGCCACGCACGGGCAGAACCCCGACACGATGATCATCTCGTGCTGCGACAGCCGCGTTGACCCCGAGACGATTTTCAACGCCATGCCCGGCGAGCTGTTCGTGCTGCGCAACGTCGCCAACCTGGTGCCGCCGTTCGAGACAGGCGGCAAATTCCATGGCGTGAGCGCAGCGATCGAATTCGCGATCCTCAACCTGCGCATCAAGCACCTGATCGTCATGGGGCATTCGAGCTGCGGCGGCGTCAAAGCGGCGCTCGACCAGAACGCCGCGATCCAGACGGACGCACAGTTCATCTCACGCTGGATGTCGATGCTCGACGAGGCACGTCTTTCGGTGCTTGCGTCGCACCAGAACGCTCCGCAGTCCGAACGACAGGCGGCGTTGGAAATGGCCACCGTCAAGACCTCAATCAACAACCTGCGGACCTTCCCGTTCGTCAAGGAGCACGAGGAAAAGGGCCGCCTGGCCTTGCACGGGGCTCATTTCGACATCAAATCGGGAACGCTTTCGGTGCTCAACCACTCGCGCGATCAATTCTACCCTCTCTAGGGAGCGCGATTACTTCAACCGGGCGGGGCTTTCGCTTTCTCGATTGCCGGGATGAGTTTTTCGGTGAGCGATTGGGCCGAGATCGGCCCGACATGCTTGTAGACGATTTCACCCTTGGGGCCGATGACGAACGTCTCGGGCATACCGTAGACGCCCCAGTCGATCGCACGACGTCCGTCGGGATCGGTTCCAACAGCGGTGAAGGGATTGCCGTAGCTTCCCAGAAAGCGCCTCGCGGCGGCGGCGTCGTCCTTGTAGTTGACGCCATATATGGGAACGCCGGTTGCGGCGTTGAGCTGCGCCAGAAGGGGATGCTCCTGCACGCACGGCGCGCACCACGACGCCCAGAAATTGACGACCGCAACATTGCCGCCGCCCAGATCGCCGCTGGCGAAGCCCGGGACGGCCTTGCCGTCCGACAATAAGCCGTCGACCGGTGGGAATGTCGAAGCTGGAACCGGCTTGCCAATGAGAGCGGAGGGCAGCTTTGAGGGATCACCGCCTGTCAGCGCGAGAGCGAACATGACGGCGATCGCGGCAAAAATCGCCACGGGAAGCAGGCGGAGATAGCCCGGCCTTGCTGTGACTTCGCTCACAACGATGTTCCCGTCGGCTTGCCACCGCGTCGGCGCACGCCGCGGTCCTCAAGCTCGGCGAGTGCGGCGCGCTGGTTGGCGCCGTCGTAGACGATCCAGGCGATCAGGCCACCGATCGTTACGGTAACGGCGGCGTAGGATGCCCAGATGAAGACTGCGTGTGGTCCAAGGTCCATCGGGCTACTCCGCGGCGCTCGCGTGCGCCGGCAGACCATCGCGGCTGGCGGCTTCCTGAAGACGCAGCGCCTTGACGCGGCGACGCAGCACCTCGTTGCGCATGGCGGCAAGGTGCATGGCGATGAACAGCAACGTGAAGCCGACGGCCATGATGAGCAGCGGCCAGCGCATGCTGGGATCGACCGTGGACGTGAAATTGGTGGAGGGCTGGTGCAGCGTGTTCCACCATTCGACCGAGAACTTGATGATCGGAAGAATTGCCGTGCCGACGAGCGCTAGGACGGCGGTGAGTTTCGCCGCCGTTCCCTCATCATCGAGGGATGAGCGCAACGCCATCAAACCGAGGTAGAGAAAAAACAGGATCAGGACCGACGTCAGCCGCGCATCCCAGACCCAGTAGGTTCCCCACATCGGCTTGCCCCAGAGCGAACCTGTTATCAAAGCCAGGAGCGTGAACGCCGCGCCGATGGGGGCCGCGGCTTTGGCTGAGACGTCGGCCAGGGGGTGACGAAAGACGAGGAGGCCAAAGCTCGAAATGGCGATCAGGCCATAGGTCATCAGCGCAAGCCACGCGGACGGCACGTGGATGTACATGATCTTCACAGTCTCGCCCTGCTGGTAGTCGGGCGGAGCGACGAAGAACACGAGGTAGAGGCCATATGCGATAAGCGCGGCCGCCGCCGCGGCGACCCACGGCAGCAAGGTGCCCGACACCTGCATGAAGCGGGTGGGATTGGCGAGGCGTTGTGTCCAGCTTTGCATGGCGGGGATTTACGCTGTTCCGACCGGCTGTGCAATGAACGCAGCCGGACAAAAGCTAATGCAGCTGAATACGCAATGCAGCGGCGGCGGCAACAGGGCCGAGCACAGCCGCAACAAGTGAAATTGCCGTAAGGATCATCAGCGACGAAGCCGAGCCGCCGGCCGCGTCGGGGCCGAGTGCGGCGCTTAGCGCGGAAATGCCGAATATGAGCGTCGGGATGTAAAGCGGGAGCACGATCAGCGCGAGCAAAAGGCCTCCGCGACGGGCCTTCAGCGTCAGCGCGGCACCGACCGCGCCCAGAAAACTCACCGCTGGCGTTCCGATCAACATCGCGGCGACCAACATCGGAAAGGCGGCAAGATCGAGGTTCAGGAGAATACCGAGTATCGGCGCGAGCACCGCGAGAGGAATTCCCGTCGACAGCCAATGCGCAATCGATTTGGCCGCGGCGACAAGTTCAAGCGGCACCGCGCCGGTCGCCAGGACATCGAGCGAACCGTCCTCGTAGTCGGTCTCGAACATGCGCCCCAGCGAAAGCAGCGCGCTCAGCAGCAGCGCGATCCAGAGCACGCCGGATGCGATGCGCGACAGCAGCTTCAAGTCCGGTCCGAGGCCAAGCGGCATCAGCGCGACCACGACGACAAAGAAGCCGAGCGCGGTGCCGAGCGCGCCGCCCTCGCGGAAAGCGAGACGCAGGTCGCGCTTGATGAGGGCGAAAAAGGCCGTCACGCGGCGTGCCTCAGCTTGTCGAGATTGAGTTCGCGGGCCCGGTCGAGCGCGAGCGGCAGGTGAGTCGCGACGATTGCGATACCGCCGGCGTGGGTGTGCAGGTTGACCGCGCGCGACAGGAGGTCGGATGACGCCGCGTCGAGCGACGCGGTCGGTTCGTCCAGCAGCCAGATGGGCCGATCGACAGCAAGCAAGCGGGCAAGGCCAGCCCGGCGGCGTTGTCCGGCGGACAAAAACGCGACCGGGAAGTCCGCCAGCCCCGCCAGGCCGAAATGTTCGAGCGCAGCCGCGACGCGGCCGCCGGACGGCGGTTTCGACGCCAAGAACCGGGACCAGAAGGCGAGATTCTCAGCGACGGTCAGGTTGGCCTTGGCGGCATTGGCGTGGCCGACGACATGGGCTTGCTCGGACAGCGATTTCTCGCCATCGCCGTCCTCCAGCCGAATCGATCCTCGGGTCAAGGGAAGGAAGGCCGCAACGGCGCGTAGCAGGGTTGTCTTGCCGGCGCCGTTCGAACCTGAAAGCACGAGGGTTTCACCCGAAGGCACCGTGAAACTCAGGCCGTCGATGACGGTGCGGCCACCCCGGTCGATGGCCAAGTTCTCGGCAATGATCTGCACTTAAGTTCGATCCGTGGCGTAAAAGTCGTGCAACCGGGTGGCATTTGATCGCAAATACCGGAATCGACCGCAGAGCACTGGTTCACATTTGGCGAGCGGCTATATAAAAGGCACATCGTACCTTTCGCTAGCGCAAAAGCGGAAATGCTGCGGGGCCGTCCGGTCTCCCACGGCAGGTCCGGTCCGCCGGCACACCGGCGGCGCAGCTCTTCGTCAAACTCTCTACCGGAGGCCTGACCTTGAGCGCCCAAACGCCTATTTCCGACGACAGCTTCAAATGCCGTAAAACCCTCACCGTCGAGGGCAAGCCCTACGTTTACTATTCCCTGCCAGATGCCGAAGCGAACGGGCTAACCGGCATTTCCCGACTGCCGTTCTCCATGAAGGTTCTGCTCGAGAACCTGCTGAGGCACGAGGACGGACGCTCGGTCACCAAGGCCGACATCGCGGCCATGGCCGAATGGCTGCAGGACAAGGGCAAGGCTGGAAAGGAAATCGGTTTCCGGCCGGCCCGTGTGCTGATGCAGGACTTCACGGGGGTTCCTGCGGTTGTCGACCTCGCGGCGATGCGCGACGGCATGAAGACGCTGGGCGGCGATCCGACCAAGATCAACCCGCTCGTTCCTGTCGATCTCGTGATCGATCACTCGGTGATCGTGGACGACTTCGGCTCGCCTAAGGCCTACGCCAACAACGTCGCGCTCGAATACGAGCGCAACGGAGAGCGCTACAACTTCCTGAAGTGGGGCCAGGGCGCGTTCGAGAATTTCCGCGTCGTGCCGCCGGGAACCGGCATCTGCCACCAGGTCAACCTGGAATATCTGGCGCAGACGGTGTGGACCAACACAATGGCTGATGGGTCCACCATCGCCTATCCCGACACGCTCGTCGGCACCGACAGCCATACCACCATGGTCAACGGACTAGCGGTGCTGGGCTGGGGCGTCGGCGGCATCGAGGCGGAAGCCGCCATGCTCGGCCAGCCGCAGTCGATGCTTATCCCTGAGGTGATCGGCTTCAAGCTGACGGGCAAGCTGAAGGAAGGTGTGACCGCAACGGACCTCGTTCTCACCGTCACGCAGATGCTGCGCAAGAAGGGCGTGGTGAACAAGTTCGTCGAGTTCTTCGGGCCGGGGCTCGATAACATGACGCTCGCCGACCGGGCGACGATCGCCAACATGGCGCCGGAATACGGCGCCACCTGCGGCTTCTTCCCGGTCGACGGAGAAGCGCTGAACTATCTCACCATGTCGGGGCGCGATTCGCACCGCATTGCGCTGGTGGAAGCCTACAGCAAGGCGCAAGGGCTGTTTCGGGTTTCGGGCTCGGAAGACCCGGTCTTTACCGATACGCTGTCGCTCGATCTTGGCGACGTCGTACCGTCGATGGCAGGACCGAAGCGTCCGGAAGGACGGATCGCGCTTTCCGACATCAAGAGCGGGTTCGCGACCGCGCTCGAGGGCGAATACAAGAAGCCCGGCGAACTTGAAAAGCGCGTTCCCGTCGAGGGCAAGCCGTTTGATCTTGGGCACGGCGACGTGGCGATTGCCGCCATCACGAGTTGCACCAATACGTCGAACCCAAGCGTTCTGATCGCGGCCGGCCTTCTTGCGCGTAATGCTGTCGAGAAAGGGCTTGACCGCAAGCCGTGGGTGAAGACGTCGCTGGCGCCCGGGTCGCAGGTCGTCGCGGCTTATCTCGACAAGGCCGGTCTACAGCCCTTCCTCGACAAGATCGGGTTCAACCTCGTCGGCTTTGGCTGCACCACCTGCATCGGCAATTCCGGACCGCTGCCGGCTGAGATTTCGAAATCGATCAACGACAATGGCCTCGTCGCGGCGGCTGTACTCTCAGGCAACCGCAACTTCGAGGGTCGCGTCAGCCCCGACGTGCAAGCGAACTACTTGGCCTCGCCGCCGCTGGTTGTCGCCTATGCTCTCGCCGGCAGCGTACAGAAGGACCTGACGACGGAACCGCTCGGCAACGGCAAGGATGGCAAGCCGGTATTCCTGAAGGACATCTGGCCGTCGACGCAGGAGATCCAGGAGTTCATCGCCAAGAATATCTCGCGCGAGCTCTTCAAGTCACGCTACGCCGACGTGTTCAAGGGCGATACGAACTGGCAGGCGATCCAGTCGGGATCGGAACTGACTTATGGCTGGAACGACGATTCCACCTATGTGCAGAACCCGCCCTATTTCAGCGGCATGAAGTCAACACCGGCGCCGATCACGAACATCACGAATGCACGCGTGCTTGGGCTGTTTGGCGATAAGATCACGACCGACCACATATCGCCGGCTGGTTCGATCAAGACGCAGAGTCCGGCGGGCAAGTATCTTCTGGACCACGGCGTGAAGCCGGCGGATTTCAACCAGTACGGTACCCGGCGCGGCAACCACGAAGTCATGATGCGCGGCACGTTCGCCAATATCCGCATCAAGAACAACATGGTGAAGGACGCCAACGGCAACGTGAAGGAAGGCGGCTTCACGATCCACTATCCGTCGGGTCAGGAAATGTCGATCTACGACGCGGCGATGCTTTATGAAAAAGAAGGCGTGCCGCTCGTTGTGTTCGCTGGTGTCGAGTACGGCAACGGCTCGTCTCGCGATTGGGCGGCCAAGGGTACCAACCTGCTCGGTGTGCGCGCCGTCATCGCTCAGTCATTCGAACGCATTCACCGCTCGAACCTGGTTGGAATGGGCATCGTGCCATTCACGTTCCAGGAAGGGACGTCGTGGCAGACGCTCGGTCTCAAGGGCGACGAGCTCGTGACGGTTCCCGGGCTCGCAACCGTCAAGCCGCGTCAGACCGTCGAGATCACCATCACGCGCGCCGACGGCTCCAAGGTCGTGGTGCCCGTGCTCTGCCGTATCGATACGCTGGACGAAATCGAATACTTCAAGAACGGCGGCATCCTGCACTACGTTCTGCGCAATCTGGCCGCTTAGCCCGCCACGCCACCTCGACAAAAAAGGCCCGCCGCAATGAATCGGCGGGCCTTTTCATTTGTTTTTCAGGCGGCGTAAGAGATTGGATGTCGCCGTCGTATTAAGGATGCAGGCGCGCGGACGTAGATCGGCCGGCCACATCACCGCGACGTGACCGGCGTTTAACTTTTGCGACAGCGCGCCAGACGCTACATACGGGCCAGAGGCGGAACGCGATCCGCCGGGACATTGGACACCATGCGCCTACCGACCGCCTTATTGAGCTTTCTTTTCGCGATTGTAGCAGTACCGGCGTTCGCCCAAACCGAGGCGACGACCGATCCGGCCACGGGCCTGCCAAAGGTCCCGATCCGGGGTGTGGTTGAATTGTTCACCAGCCAGGGGTGCTCGTCGTGCCCGCCAGCGGATGCGCTGCTCAAGACGCTGTCGGAAGATCCCTCCATCGTCGCGCTGACGCTGCCGGTCGATTACTGGGATTATCTCGGCTGGAAGGACACGTTTGCGTCGCCACGCAATTCCGAGCGCCAGAAGAACTATGCCAAGGTCCGCGGCGACGGAGCCATTTACACGCCGCAAGCCGTCGTCAACGGGACCGTGCACGTCAACGGGGCCGCCAAGGGCGAGATCCTGAGCGCGATTGAAAAAATCTCGAAGGACGAGACGCTGCAACGGGTGCCGCTTCGTTTCTGGCAGGAGCGCAATACGCTGCACATCCAGCTCGGCCCGGCGGACCCTCAAAAGCCGATGCACGAGGCGACGATCTGGATGGCCGTTGTCCAATCGTCGGGCGCTATCAACGTGAAAGACGGCGAGAACGGCGGCAAAACGCTCACCTACACGAACATCGTGCACGAAATGGCGCCGATCGGCCTGTGGCGGGGCCAGCCGATGGAAATTCTCATCCCGCGGGCCGCGGTCATGCTGGCGGAAACGCAGAAGTCGGTCGTGCTCATCCAGGAAGGGCGCGCGGGGCCGATCATCGGCGCCGCGTGGGCTGGCCTCTGGTAATGGGCGATAGCGGAAGGGTTACGCCGCCAAGCCGCGCTTCTTCATCAAGCCTTCGATTTCAGGCGCTCTGCCGCGGAACGCGACGTATGCGTCGTGCGGATCGCGGCGGTTGCCGGCCGAATAGATGAACTCACGCAGTTTGCGCGCGGTAGGGGCGTGGAATACGTCACCCGCCTCCTCGAACGCCGCAAAAGCGTCCGCGTCCATAACTTCCGACCAGAGGTAGCTGTAATAGCCCGCTGCGTAGCCCGACATGATGTGCATGAAGTGGGGCAGGCGGTGACGCATGACGATTTCTTCAGGCATGCCGATGTTGGCGAGCGCCTTCTGCTCGAAACGCTCGATGTCGCCAAAGTCCGCCTGTTCGGAGGAGTAGAGCGCGATGTCGACAAGCGCGCAGGACGCGTATTCGACGGTTGCGAAGCCTTGATTGAAATTGCGTGCCGCCTTCAATCTCTCGCGTAGCGCTTTCGGCATCGGTTTGCCTGACTTGTAGTGAACCGCGAAAGAGCCGAGCACCTCTGGCGTCGATAGCCAATGCTCATAGAGCTGCGACGGCAGCTCGACGAAGTCGCGCGAAACCGATGTTCCAGAGATCGACGGATAGGTGACGTCCGACAACAGGCCGTGCAGGCCATGGCCAAACTCGTGAAACAGGGTGCGGGCATCGTCAAATGTAAGTAGCGCGGGCGCGCCGTCGGCGCCCTTCACGAAGTTCAACACATTGACGATGACCGGCGTCTGGCCCTTTCCAAGCTTATGCTGGGAGCGGAATCCCGACATCCACGCGCCGGAACGCTTGGATGGGCGTGCGAAGTAGTCGCCCAGGAAAATGCCGACGTGCTCGCCCTTGGCGTTCTTCACTTCCCAGACGCGAACTTCCGGGTGGTAGCTCTTGATGTCGGGCCGCGCCTTGAAGGACAGACCGAAAAGACGGTTCGCACAGTCGAAGGCGGCATCGATCATTTTGTCGAGCTGCAGGTAGGGCTGCAGTTCTGCCTCGTCGAGGTCGAAGCGCGCTTTGCGGACCTTCTCGGCGTAGTAACGCCAGTCCCACGGCGCAATCACGGCGTTGTCGCCAAGCTTCTGGGCCTCGGCGGCGAGAGCGGCGCCCTCCTCTCGCGCGCGGGCGACGGCGCGCGGCCACACCGCCTGAAGAAGGTCGATCACATTCTTCGGCGTCTTTGCCATCGTGTCGCTGAGGCTGAAGTCGGCGAACGTTTCATAGCCCATCAGGCGGGCACACTCGTTGCGCAGGGCGACGGCTTCGGCAACAATCTGGCGATTGTCGGACTCGCCCTCGTTGGCGCCGCGGGCGATCCAGGCCTTGAAGGCCTGCTCGCGCAAATCGCGGCGCGCCGAGTAGGTCAGAAAGCTCTCGACGCTTGAACGGGCGAGCGTGATCAGGCCTTTGCCGGGCAGACCGGCGTCGGAAGCGGCGCGCTCGGCGGACGCCCGCAAACTCGCGGGCAGGCCCGCGAAATCCTGTTCGCCCTCGAGCACGAGTCGCCAAGACTGCTCGTCCTTGAGAACGTTCTGCATAAACTGCGTTACGAGCGTCGCGAGCCGGGCGTTGATCTCTTTGACACGCGACTTCGAAGCCGCCGAAAGGCGCGCGCCCGCGCGCACGAATTCGAGGTGGTGGCGTTCCAGCACGCGACGTTCCTCGTCGCTCAGGCGGAGCGCGTCGCGTCGGCGGTACAGATCGTCGATGCGGCCAAACAACCGCTTGTCGAGCATCATCTGGGTTTCGTGGGCGGCGAAACGCGGCGCCAGCTCACGCGCGATCTCCTGCAGCGCCGGCGTTGCATCGGTGGCTTCGAGATTCGAGAAAACGGCACTAA
>CADECN010000054.1 GCA_902825785.1 uncultured Hyphomicrobium sp.
GGCCATTTGCGGCGGAACAAGATCATGTTGAAGGACATGTAGGTGTAGCCCAGCAAGCCCGACAGGATCGAGAAAGTGATGACCTGATCGAGAGGCGCGAAATAGGCAAACACGAGCGCGACCGGAACCAAGAACACGATGGCCCGATACGGTGTCCGGTTTTTGGGATGCACTGCGCCGAACCAGATCGGCAGGTAGCGGTCGCGACCCATGGAAAACCAGGCCCGTGACGCATCGTTGATGCAGCCGTTGGCCGACGCCAGCGTGGAGAAGATCGTTCCGATGAATAGGAGAACCATCAGTGGCTGTGAGTTCGTCAAGCGTGCCGCATCGAAGAGCGGAGTAATGGCCTGGCCCAGGTACTCCCAAGGCATCAAGCCGGCACAAATATACCAAGTCATCGTCGCTGCCAGCAGCAGGGTGATGATACCGGTCATGGTGCCGAGTGGTAGTGACCGCGCCGGAGAACGAACTTCCTCCGCCGCCTGACACGTGCCTTCAATACCGAGGTAATACCACAGACCGAAATGCAGCGCCGCGATGATGCCAAGCACGCCGTACGGCAGTCCGTTCAGCAATTCGCTGTGCAGCAGGACCTCGTTCGACCAAGGCTTTACGGCCAGGAACAGCACGATGATGGCGACGAACGCAATTGCGGTAAGAAACAGATTGAAGGTGAGCGTTGCGTAGACGCCGCGGTAGTTGAGCCAAGCCAGAAACATGATCGTCAAGACAATGAATGGCTTGTCGTGGACGTTCTCGAACCCCGCCATCTGTCCGACGGTCTGCACAAGGTAGCCCAGTGTTATCGCGTTGGCTGCCTCTAGCATCGTGTACGCGAACACGAGGTAGAGCCCGACGTTGAAAGCCATGAGTGGCCCGACGATATGCTTTGCCTGTGCGTATTGGCCACCTGCGGCAGCGACCGTCGATGTGACTTCCGAGTCGATCATCGCGACGCAGGTGTAGAGCAGGCCCGCGAACCAGCAGGCTATGAGTGCCGCTATGGCACCGCCCTTGCCGACCGCGAAGTTCCAGCCCATGTACTCGCCCACGAGCACGATGCCCACGCCGAGTGCCCATACGTGTCCGGGTCCCAGCACGCGAAGAAGCGAGATTCGCTCGCCGTGTATCGCAGTTGTTTGGCTCACTGGTGGCCCCCCTGATGCGTGGGATCGATGACGAGCGCTTCTTCGATTTCGCCTTCCTTCGAAGAGGTGAGGAGATCTTCCGAATACCGGTGGTTCGTGATCAGCATGTCGATCAGCATATAAAGCCCGAGAGCTGCGGAGAGACCCCACGCGGCGTATTCGAGCAGATGAAAGTTGTCCATTTGGTTCTCACTTCCTGCCGAACCGCTCGGCGATGACATCGCGATATTCAATTTTCGAGTAGTGGAAGAGCAGCAGAAAGTACCCGATGACGACGAGCGCGGTGATGGCGAGCCCGAACAGATCAAACGAGTAGTCGAACCGCGAGGTAATCATGGGAGCTGCCGTTTCCGGCGTTTGACCGAGCTTCTCCCATTGCGCCTGGGCCACCGCGTTCTGTCCGAGACCGGCCCAAGTCGTTTTGTCGGCGACTTCGAGATCGATTTTGCCGCCGCCCGCAAGTTTCATGTAGAGCGGCGCGAAAAGAGCCGCGAAGACCAGAACCAGAAGAAACAAGCTATCGAAAAATTGGCCTATGGATGACTGCTTAGGCGGCTCGTAGGGCAACCCTGCCATGACGTTCTCTCCCTCAATTTTTCTGGTTTCTTGCGGCGTCGAGGTAGTACAGATCCAGACCGTAGATATCTTTGCGATCCTCGCCCAAATGGGCGATCATCGCGATAACAGCCGCAGTATTGAACAGCAGCACGAGCCCGCCGCCGATCGCTAGCGACCAGAAGATTGCGCCCGAACCCGCGTACGGCAGCATCTCGAAAAAGACGAACCCGTAGAGCAACCACAAGAGCAACAAGGCAGCGAGCGACCAATTGCGATCGCCTGCCAACTTGCCGTCGATGCGTGGATCATCCGGCATTTTCCTTCCCTCCATTTGTTTGTCATGCGCTTCCATGCTCTCTTCGAGAGCGTGGCAACCCGATCAAGTCGGTGCCGTCCTGGAGTTCAAGGCGCTCCATTCTCGATCAATTTAATATCCTACCAAGAAAATTGATTTCGTGCACGTTATAGGTTCGCAGGTGCACGCGTTTCATGCATGAAGCCCGTTCGCGGAATCAAAACGGACCGTACGCCGGATAACAAAAGTCATGAATAGCAACGTGATACATGACGCGCTGCAGTGCAACGCAGGGCATGAGCGACACCGAGCATCGCTCAGCCGGCAGGACGCGTTCAGCGTCTCGGACTAAGGGGGGATCACGTCGGTTGAGTTTACAGGAAACAAAGTTTCAAAAATTGCTATAATGATCCGGGGATTGATATGCTTCGAACGTTGCTCGCGAGGGCGGCGTGGACAGCCGTTTCTGGCTGCGGCCGACCAGTTTCGTTTTTCAGGATGGGAGTGGATCATCAGAAATGGCGAAGAAAGCTAAGGCCGCCGAAAAATCAAACTACAGCACTAAGTCGATTGCCACTGGTTCGGGCGCCCCGGAAGTGGGAGCCCGGACGCTTGAAGATGCGATTGGCGCCCAGGTTCGGGACTTCAGAAAAGCCGCAGGATTGACGGTGTCGGAACTTGCCGGTGCTGCCGACGTATCCACCGCCATGGTTTCGAAGATTGAGAACGGCCAAATTGCAGCGTCTCTTTCCACACTTCACCAGCTGGCTACCGCACTGAATATGCCGCTCTCGATGCTGCTTGCCTCGTTTGAGGGCCGACGCGGCTGTTCGTTTGTAAAAAACGGAAAAGGTCTAGAAATAAAGCGGCGAGGTACCAAGGTCGGGCATCATTACCAGCAGCTTGGCCAATCGATTGGCGGCAGCATCGCGTTGGAACCCTATCTGATCACACTTAGCAAAAACGCTGAGCCCTACGCGCAGTTTCGCCACGAGGGGCTGGAACTCATCTACATGCTGAGCGGCGAAGTCTCATATCTGCACGGTGCTACGAGCTACCACATGGAACCGGGCGACTGTCTCCTCTTCGATTCAGCGGAGTTTCATGGACCCGATAAGCTCATTAAGCTGCCCGCGACGTATCTTTCGATCATCGTCTATCCGCGCCGCTGACGTTACCTAGCACTTCAATATGCTAAGCAAAACGAACCCCACGACTCCCGACATTCAAGCACGGACGCCGCGAAGCGAAAAAACGCATCCATTCGGCGCTGCCGGAAGAGTTGCGTAGGAAGAAAATTTGTTTCTCATTTATTGACGATCATCGCGCGTACTGTTACGTTCAAAACATTCCAACACGAACAAGGACACAGGCGATGTGTGGAATTGTCGGCCTTTTCCTGAAGGACAAGGCGCTTGAGCCGAAGCTCGGCGCTCTCACCAACGACATGCTGGCGACGATGTGCGATCGAGGTCCGGATTCAGCGGGCTTTGCGGTTTACGGCACGCCGACAAAAGGCAAAGCCAAGCTCACGCTTCAGTCGCCCACGCCCGAGAAAGACTTCAAGGGTCTCGCCAAAGCAATCTCAAAGGCGATTGGAGCAGACGTGGATCTTGAGGTGCGCTCCACGCACGCACTGCTGATAGTTCCCAAGGACATGGCCGATAAAGCTCGCGATGTGGTGCGGACCGAGGCTCCATCCGTGCGCATAATGGCCACGGGCACTTCGATAGAAATCTACAAGGAGGTCGGATATCCGACCGAGGTTTCGAAGCGGTTCGAGCTGAAGAAGATGGCGGGTTCGCACGCGATTGGCCATACCCGCATGGCAACGGAATCCGCAGTGACGACGCTGGGCTCGCATCCTTTTTCAACCGGGCCCGATCAGTGCCTCGTACACAACGGCTCGCTGTCAAATCACAACAACCTGCGCCGCGAACTGAAACGCGACGGCATGACGTTCGAGACGCAGAACGACAGTGAGGTCGCGGCCGCGTATCTCACGTGGCGAATGAACCAGGGCATGAACCTGGGAGAAGCTCTGACGAAGAGTCTCGACGATCTCGACGGATTTTTCACGTTCGTTGTCGGAACCAAGAACGGCTTCGGCGTCATTCGTGATCCGATCGCGTGCAAGCCCGCGGTAATGGCCGAGACAGACAAGTACGTCGCTTTTGGCTCGGAATACCGCGCTCTCGTCAACCTCCCGGACATCGCCAAGGCGCGGGTCTGGGAGCCGGAGCCATCAACTGTCTATTTTTGGGAGCGGTGATGAACGACGGGGAAACGCTCATGCGCAAAGTCGATTTGTCCGTGACGCCGCTTCGGGATCTGAATCAGGATCTGCACCGGCAGTCATCAGGCGCCAACGAGAAGAACTGGGAAGTTCTGAACCCTATGGGGTTCCATGCGATTGCGGTCGGCGTCGACGCGCCCATCGAAATCGATATTCGCGGCAGCGTGGGCTACTACTGCGCCGGAATGAACAAGCAGGCGACGATCACGGTCCACGGTTCTGCCGGCCCGGGCGTCGCGGAAAATATGATGTCAGGCAAGGTCCGGATCACCGGTGATGCCAGCCAATACGCCGGTGCCACAGGCCGCGGCGGCCTTCTTGTTATCGACGGAAATGCCGCTTCACGCTGCGGCGTGTCGATGAAGGGCATCGACATCGTCGTCAAAGGCAACATCGGCCACATGTCGGCATTCATGGCGCAAAGCGGGCACCTGGTGGTGCTCGGTGACGCAGGTGATGCGCTTGGTGATTCAATCTACGAGGCCAAGCTGTTCGTGCGTGGCAGCGTCAAGAGCCTAGGCGCCGACTGCATCGAAAAAGAGATGCGTCCCGAACATCACGACGAACTCGGCAAGCTTCTGGAGACTGCCGGCGTCTCGGATGTGAAGACCAGCGAGTTCAAGCGCTACGGCTCGGCACGCAAACTGTACAGTTTCAACATCGACAATGCGGATGCTTACTGATGACCTATCACAATCCGCCAACAACGCCCCGCAAATCGGCGACCTTCGACGATTATGCACTCTCGGAGATCCGGCGCGCGGCACATACCGGCATCTATGATATTCGCGGAGGTGGCGCCAAGCGCCGGGTCCCGCATTTCGATGATCTGCTCTTTCTCGGCGCTTCGATCTCACGCTATCCGCTTGAAGGATATCGCGAGAAGTGCACGACCAGCGTGACGCTTGGAACGCGCTTTGCAAAAAAGCCGATCGAGCTCAAAATTCCTATTACGATCGCGGGCATGAGTTTTGGCGCCCTGTCTGCAAACGCCAAGGAAGCGCTTGGTCGCGGCGCTTCCATCGCGGGCACGTCGACGACCACGGGTGACGGCGGCATGACCCCGGAAGAGCGCGGCCAATCAAAAACGCTCGTTTATCAGTATCTACCGTCGCGTTACGGCATGAACCCCGATGATTTGCGAAAGGCGGATGCCATCGAAGTCGTGGTCGGCCAGGGCGCGAAACCCGGCGGCGGCGGCATGCTGCTTGGTCAGAAAATTTCCGATCGTGTCGCGGAGATGCGAAACCTTCCGAAAGGCATCGACCAGCGCTCTGCCTGTCGCCATCCCGACTGGACAGGACCCGACGACCTCGAAATCAAGATCCAGGAGATCCGCGAGATCACCGATTGGGAGAAGCCGATCTACGTGAAGATTGGCGGTACGCGACCCTATTATGATGCTGCGCTCGCGGTCAAAGCCGGCGCCGACGTGATCGTGCTCGACGGCATGCAAGGCGGCACCGCGGCAACGCAGGAAGTCTTCATAGAGCACGTCGGTTTGCCGACGCTTGCCTGCATCCGTCCGGCGGTCCAGGCGCTGCAAGATCTCGGCATGCATCGAAAGGTGCAACTGATCGTTTCGGGCGGCATCCGCAATGGTGCCGACGTTGCAAAGGCGCTCGCGCTTGGTGCCGACGCGGTCGCGATCGGTATCGCGGCGCTCGCGGCGCTTGGCGATAATGACCCCGCTCATGAAGCGGACTACCAGGCGCTCGGAACGACCGCCGGTGCCTACGACGACTGGCACGAAGGTAAGGACCCGGTCGGGATCACCACGCAGGATCCGGAATTGATGTCGCGTTTGGACCCCGTTCGGGGCGGGCGGCGGCTGGCCAACTATCTCAAGGTCATGGCGCTCGAGGTGCAAACGATCGCGCGCGCCTGCGGGCACAATCATATTCACAACCTCGAACCGGAAGACCTCGTCGCATTGACAGTCGAGTCGGCTGCCATGGCGCGTGTGCCGCTGGCGGGAACGAGTTGGATACCAGGACAAGGGCAAGGCGGTTTCTGACCGCCTTTTTCTTTGCGAGAGAGCGATAACCCAGTTTCAGGAAAACGTTCATGGCTAAGGATCTAGCATCGCTGGCGAAGGAACGCGGCGTAAAGTACTTCTTGATTTCCTATACCGACTTGTTCGGAAGCCAGCGTGCGAAGCTTGTTCCGACGGCCGCTATCTCCGACATGCAAAAAGACGGAGCCGGGTTTGCGGGTTTTGCCACATGGCTCGATCTGACGCCGGCCCACCCTGACCTTTTCGCGATGCCCGACCCTTCGTCCTTCATTCAATTGCCTTGGAAGAAGGACGTCGCCTGGGTCGCCGCTGATTGTGTGATGGAAGACAAGTTCGTCGGCCAGGCGCCGCGCGTCGTCCTGAAAAAACTGATGGCGGAGGCGGCGAAAGAAAATCTCTATGTAAAGACCGGCGTCGAGTGCGAGTTCTTTCTGACTAAGCCGTGCGGTACCGCCATATCCGACGACTCGGATACTGCGACCAAGTCATGCTACGACCAGCAGGCGTTGATGCGCAGGTACGACGTGATTTCCGAAATCTGCGACTACATGCAGGAACTGGGATGGGGCCCCTACCAGAACGATCATGAAGACGCCAACGGCCAGTGGGAAATGAACTGGAACTTCGACGACGCGCTCATCACGGCGGATCGCCACGCGTTCTTCAAGTTCATGACGAAGTCCATCGCGGAAAAACACGGGTTTAGGGCTACGTTCATGCCCAAACCCTTCCTCGGGCTAACCGGCAGCGGGTGCCATGCGCACATCTCGGTGTGGGACAGCACCGGCAAGACCAACATGTTCTACGACACCACAGACGAAATGGGCCTCTCGAAGCAGGGCTACAACTTCCTCGGCGGCATCATGCGCCACGCTTCGTCCCTGTCGGCCATAACGAACCCGACCGTCAACTCTTATAAACGCATCAACGCGCCGCGGACGCTCTCGGGTGCGACTTGGGCACCCAACACCGTCACCTGGACCGGCAACAATCGCACGCACATGGTTCGCGTACCGGGCAAGGGCCGGTTCGAGTTGCGCTTGCCGGATGGCGCCGCAAATCCCTACCCACCTCAAGCAGGCATTATCGCGGCGGGAATCAACGGCATTCACAACAAAGCCGATCCGGGTAAGCGGCTCGATATCGACATGTATCCGCTCGGGCATACGGTCACGGACGCGCCGCTGCTGCCCCTCAATCTCCTCGACGCGTTGAGAAACTTCGAAGCTGATGGCGAGTTGAGGCAAGCGCTCGGCGAAGACTTCTCCTCCGCTTATCTCAAGATGAAGCGGCAAGAGTGGAATTCCTACTGTTCGCATCTCTCCCAGTGGGAGCGGGACAATACACTAGACATTTGACGGCTCTTTGCTGCGCCGGCCGGACGAGCAAAGGACAGGTACGCGCCAAGGAGGATGTCACGTCCGGTGCATCGCCGGGATACGATAGTGGGACGATAGGCGCATTGCATCTCGAGCGGTGCGGTGTCGCCCATGTTGGCAAGGAGAAGCCGATTCCAGGTGCTGCGCATGCGATGCGCAGCCATCGAGAGTGAAACCTTTCGTTTCGTTTCATCATCAATATTTCACGCCGGTCGCGTGAGGTCTTTCCGCTCCAGCATGGAGGGCTCGGTTGATGTTGAAGACGCGTTTGACGGAACGCTTACGGTTGGTGCATCCGGTAATCTGTGCACCGATGGCGTTTGCAGCCGGAGGCAGGCTGGCCGCCGCGGTATCCGAGGCCGGTGGCCTGGGCCTTATAGGCGGCGGCTACGGTGACGCCGATTGGATCGCCCAGCAGTTTGCTGCTGCAGGCAAGCAGCGCGTGGGTTGCGGCTTTATCACTTGGTCGTTGGCCAAGCAGCCGCAGCTCCTTGACGTCGTCCTCGCCTTTAATCCCCGCGCCGTCATCCTCTCGTTCGGCGATCCAGAACCTTTTGCAGCGCGCGTTAAAGCGGCGGGAGTACTCTTGCTTTGCCAAGTGCAGACCCGCGGCGACGCGAAGAGAGCGATCGACTGCGGCGCCGACGTCGTCGTGGCTCAAGGTTCCGAAGCCGGCGGGCATGGGGCGCTGCGCGGGACCCTCGCGCTCGTCCCGGAGGTCGCTGACCTTATCGTGGCGCAATCGCCGAACACTCTTCTCTGCGCGGCCGGTGGAATCGGCGATGGCCGTGGCCTCGCGGCGGCCTTGATGCTTGGCGCCGACGGCGTCTTGGTCGGGTCGCGGCTATGGGCTTCGAGAGAAGCCAACGTCAGTCCCGCGATGCATAAAGCGGCCCTCGGCGCCAGCGGCGACGACACCGTTCGTTCCCAAGTCATGGACATTGCGCGCAAGTTGGACTGGCCGCCGATGTACACGGCGCGCGTCCTTCAGAACGATTTCATCAGACGGTGGCACGGACGCGAAAGCGAATTATTGGCCGTGGCGGACGAGGAAGCTGCCAAGTACCGCCGCGCCTGGAGCGAGGGAGACCCCGAGCGCAGCAATACGTTTGTTGGGGAGGTTGTCGGTCTCATTCAAGAGATCGAGCCTGCAAGCGTCATCATCCGGCGCATGGTGCGCGAGGCCCACGAGTTGCTACGGCGTGGCCAGTCCTATTTAGCGCAGAGTACTGCAGCAAATTAGTGTGCGGCGAGGGTGCGGGATTACCAGAACAGGCGCGGCTTATGCCCAGCCTGCATCAGGTCTGCAACCGTGATCCCTGCTTCAGCATGCGCCGCAGCGTGCCGCCATGCGCGATGACGTGACTTTTGACCGCCGCGCCGACATGCAAAGCGACCAGGCCGATGAGTAGCCACGCGAGACTTGCGTGCGCGAATGATGCGGCGTCGTTCCACGCGACACTCTTCTCGGCCAGAAGCTGCGGTACGACAAGAAATCCGAACGCCTCGATCGGGCGGGCATAGGTCACGGATTTCAGCATCCCGGTGAAGGGCATCGCCACTGTTAGTGCCAGAAGCGCAATATGGACGATCCGTGCCGAGCGATCCTGCCATGCGGGAACCGCGCGGTTTCGTTCTGGGAAGCCCTCGCGAACGCGCCAGAACAGTCGCACGAGCGCAAGCGCGCCAACAACGATCCCGAGAGATTTATGAACCTGGATCATCGCGGTCTTGTCGGGCCCGCGTGCCATGGCGGATATGCTGAGGCCGAATGCGACCATGCTGGCGATTCCCAGAGCGACCAGCCAGTGCAGGGCAATGCTGGCCCTGTCGTACCCGCCGCGTCGCGCCGCAATCATCGCGTCTCCTATTCGACCGGCCGCAGCAATTCCAGACTGTCGAAAGCGCGCGACGGTGTCTCCACGCGGCACGACCGGTCGTCGTGATGGTCGGTGCACACGACTTCCGCACCATCCGGGAAAGCCGTCCGGTTCTGGCAGTCCGCGCGCAATCGAACCGCATGCTCGCTCGTCTTACGCGAGACGATGCTCGCCATACCGCACGGTGTGTGCAGATAGAGCAGGCGCAGGACCTCATAGTCCTTGATTTCGGCCCGCGCGCCGCCGCTCGCAAGCGGCGCGACGCACGCAAGCGCGAGAACGCGACGACGCATCAATCGTCCGGCTGTGAATCGATATACGAGCGGATTGCCCATATGGCTTCCTGACTGAGCAGGCCCTCGAACGGTGGCATCTTCACCCGATCGTTGACGGTTGCGCCGTGCAGGACGCGGGTTATGAACCAGCCATCGTTTTCGTCGTTGGGCTCCAACGCTCTCAGATCCGGCGCCATGCCGCCTGACTTGACGTCGAGGCCGTGGCAGCGCGCGCAGTTTGAGTTATAGCCGCGTGCGCCGATTTCGATCGCTTTGGGATCGCCGCGATACGGATTGACGGGGACGACGCCCTCACCAAGCGGCTTCAAGCCTGTGGTATCGACGGGCTGGGGTGCGCCGTCTCCGTGCGCGTAAACTTCGCTCGCAAATGCAGCGAGGCAAACAAGAACTGCAAGATATCTCGTCCGCAAGGTTCGTCTCCGTTTCATTATTTGGGGTCAAGCCAAACACGCCAGCTCTCGCTGCCGTTGATCTGTAGTGAGTAGGTTCCGGGCTTTTCGATCAGGTAGCTTGCTTCACCGCCGCCGCCGATATGCAGGTTCTGCAAAACCTCTCCCTTCGAGTCCCGGAGGTAGAGAACGAAGATCACGCCGTCGCTCTGGTAGCGCAGCACTGTCGGAGCGCTGATTTCGAACGGCTCGGTGATCATGCCGAGCCGCCCTTCGAAACGCGGCGCGGAGAGCTTTGCGGCGGCCCGGTCGAAACAGGCCAGCCGCTCGTTGTCAGTTTCGATGCGTGCACATGCTTTGATCTCGCCCAGTTCTTCGCGCGCCTGGGCCTCAAGCGACGAAGCGAGCAGCAGGCTGACCAGCATGACGGCGGTTCGCATGGCGATGTTTCGCGCTAGGGGGCGCCGAACGAGTGGATCAGTGTGCGGAAGTCGTAGGGTCCGCTGGCTCCCACCGCTCTTTATCCTGCGCCCACACCGCCGTTCCGGTCTGCCACTTCAGTGGACAGCCCTTGCAGCCTTCCATGAACGCGTCCTGCCAGATCGTGAATCTGAGTTTGGCGCCTTCTACGACGGCATCGCTCAAGTCCGCCTCGTAGAACTTGGTTTCCTGCAGGTCGGTGTCGATGAACTTGGCGCGGTTGAACTTGGCCGCCTTTACGAAGGTTTTCTCCAGAGTTGCCGCAGTGAAGTCGGCGTCGGAGAAATCCGCTCGCGCCGCGCGCGTGTCGGACAGGTCAGCGCCCTTGAACGAGGCTCCGACGAACGTGGCGTTCGCCATGAACGCCACCTGGATGCGCGCGCCGTCCAGCGTCGCGCCGGAGAGGTCGGCGCCGGTGAGGTTTGAGTGGCGCAGGTTGGCGCGCGAAAGTTTTGCGCCGCGCAGATTGGCGCCGGCGAGGTTCGCCTCATACAAGTCCGCATGTCGCAGATCGGCGCCCTCGCAATTCGTTTTCGGCTCGATTTTGCAGCCGTTGACGATCCAGGGATTGGGCCTCTCTTCCTTATTCACGATGACGGGATAGTCCTGGGCGGCCGCCACCGTCGCAGACGCGGCCAACAGCAAGGTGGCGATCAGGCGCCAGCACACTTTGAGTAACAGCATGGCCAACTCCGTGGGCAAGGACGGATGAAAGATCGCCGGGCACGTCATCCGTGCCCGGCGTCTATTCGTGTTACTGCTGTGCTTCGGCAGTCGTTTGCGGGACTTCGAAGACCCAGAACGATCCGCCTTGCGATACCGTCTTGGTCATGTCGGCCATATCGCCACCCCACAGCGGAACGGCGCCGCCGTAGCCGGACACGATGCCGATGTATTGCTTGCCATCGGCTTCCCAGGTGACGGGCTGGCCGACGACGCCCGAACCGGTCTGGAACTTCCACAGTTCCTTGCCGTCCTTCGCGTCGAAGGCTTTCACATAGCCGTCGCTCGTTCCGGTGATGACCAGACCGCCCTTGGTGGTGAGAACACCGGCCCAGAGCGGCATGTGCTCAAGCGCTTCCCAGACGATCTTGCCGTTCGTCGGGTCGACCGCACGAAGTGCACCGACGTGGGTGTCGAACTTGCGCTTGATGCGGAAGCCCTGGCCGAGATATGCGGCACCCTTCTTATAATTGACGTTCTCGGTCCAGTAGTCTTCCATCCAATCGTTCGACGGGATGTAGAACAACTTGGTGTCCTGGCTGTATGCCATCGGCATCCAGTTCGTACCGCCAAGGAAGTTCGGCGTGACCTGGATTGCCTTGCCCTTGCTCTCACCCTTCTCCGGTGCCGGCGGACGCTGGCCTTCTACTTCGTTCGGACGGCCGGTCTTCAGATCCCAGCCGGTCGCCCAGGAGATATCCTTGACGAACGGATAGATGCCGAAAGCAGTGCCTTCCTGCTTGGAGATCTTGCCGTCGCGCGCCGTCAGTTTGTCCAGATCGGTGATGAACAGGAAGCCGTTACGGTCGGCGTGTGCGCCGGCGCGAACGGTCTTGCCGTCCTTCTCCATTTCAAACAGCGTGATCGGGTTATTGCCCGAATAGTCCCACGCGTCGTTCGGCGTGTGCTGGAAGAAGCCGACCGGCTCGCCGGTCGACGGCTCGATGTAGACCTGGCCCGACGTATAGAGGCTGTCGTAGGGCTTCCAGTCACCGTTCGGACCCGAACGGTAGTGATAGTTCCACGGAGCCGGGTTGCCCGTGCCGATGACGATCGTGTTCGTCTTCTCGTCATAGGTCGCCGACTGCCACGGAGCGCCGCCGCCGTGGTTCCAGGCTTCGACCTTCTTGCCATCCTTGGCGTTCGGCCACGACGGAGCTTTCGGATCGCCTGTCGTCGACGAATCCTTGCCGTTGAGGCGACCCATGTGCCCCTCAACCAGGGGACGCATCCAGATCTCCTCGCCCGTATCCGGATCGCGCGCGTAGAGACGCCCGACGACGCCGAACTCGTCGCCCGAAGACCCGTGGATCAGAAGCACCTTGCCGGTCTTCTGGTCCTTGATGATGTTCGGCGCACCCGTCATCGTGTAGCCGGCGGTGTGGTCTTCGAACTTCTTGTTCCAGACGACCTTGCCGGTCTTGCGGTCAAGCGCGACGATGCCGGCATCTAGCGTGCCCATGTAAAACTTGTCGCCATACAGCGCGCCGCCGCGGTTGACGACGTCGCAGCAAGGACGAATGTCGTCAGGCAGACGGTGCGTATAGCTCCAAAGCTTCTTGCCGGTCTTCATGTCGAGCGCAAACGCGCGCGAGTAGGACGCGGTGACGTAGATTACGCCGTCGTGAACGAGGGCCTGAGTTTCCTGCCCGCGCTGCTTCTCGTCACCGAAGGAAAATGACCACTTCGGCTTCATGTGGGCGACATTGGTCGCGTTAATCTGTTCCAACGTGCTGTAGCGGTGGTTCCGGACACCCATACCCCAGCTTACGACGTCGCCCGTCGTGGCTTCATCGTTCAGGATATCTTCCCAGGTGACCGGCTTGACGTCGGCCGTTTCGGCTTGGCTCGCAAGGCTCGAGGCGAAAGCAACAATGGCAAAGGTCGATGCGGCCGCGAGAAGGGTCGCGTTGACGCCCCGGAGGGGGTGTCTGCGTTGCATGGCGTTTCTCCCACATAGGCTTTTTCAGAGGCGATTTATTTCGCCGCCATGGGGCACAAATCAAAATTATCGACGAAGCGTCTATTCGCCTTTTGTCGGAAACGTTTCGATTGGAGCGGCAGATAATTGGAATTAGGAATTTACGAGTTCGCAAATTGCCCAAACGACATTTCTTATATTTCCCGACCTCAGGGAGGATTATGATCCGTCGCCACGATGAAAAATCCAGACACTCTGGTTCGAATAGGAACAACACCAGCATTTTGGGACTTTTTAGAACCTAAGCTTGCGCGCGCACGAAGGCAATCATGCCCGTCACGGGAGCGCCGAAAAAAACATTCTGCCGCAGTCGATCAAATTACATTGACCAACGACGAAGCGCACGCCGATATGGAACACATCCATAAATCGGTACCAAATATTCCCGACGTAAATTCTTATTTTCAATTTGGCGCCGAGAAAAATCCCGGGTCTATTATAAAGCGCGCGCCACCTGTGAATGCAGCGAAGCGGGACGTCTGCCGAAGTTCTTCCAGATTGCTTCGCGACAGCGTGCATTTCACTGGCACGGTTCGGTTCGCGATCAGGGATTTCATTTGCCGACCGTGAGGCGGACGCGCGAATTGGCGGCGTTGCAAACGCAGGTTGGCGCAAGCTTGTCTAGGAATTTTGCAGTCGGGACGAGACAGCTTCGGCGAGCTGCGCCTTCTTCTGCGTGACGTCGATCGCCGCGGGTTCCCAATCCACCTTATCGAGCATCGCTCCCGGGGTACCGCGCATAAGCGATTTCCGGTGAAGTCGCGCGTTGTATATTTTGCCGCCCACGTCGTTCACGATCGACGTTCGGCCATCGGCGGGATCACCGAAGAAGACAACGGGTATGCCCATTGCGATGCAGGGCAGCGCGGCGTGCAGACGCGTCGTAATGACGAGGCGTGCTTCGTCGCGATACTTTTGAAGCAGTTGGCGCGCGAACGGTAGCGTTACGTCGTGGTTGAGCGGCGGCATCACATGGGTCATCTTGACTGCCCCGGCCCGCAGCTCGCGCGGAATCGCGATCTCCTCCGCGTCGACGATGAAAACTTTTCCCGCCTTCGGTGAGTGCGCGCGCGTCGGAAAGGTCAGCGTCAGGCAGTGCGTCGTCTCCGCGGCGACGCCAAGCGATTGGAGAAATGCCGTGGTTGCCGCATCGCGCGCGCCGATCGGCGCGTAACGCTTCATATATTCCACATGCTGCGCCACCGCCGGCTTGAACCGCTCGGTGACATGAAATCCGACAAAGATTGGATTTATCGACGGGGCGGGCGGCCAGGATTGCGTGCTGTACGAAAACCAGCCGTTCATGATCAACGTGGCAGGCACCTCGCGCGACCACTCCTGAACCTTCTCGCGCTCGATGAAAAACGAAGCTGGTTCCGGCAAGTGCAGCGCAGCCGCCAAAGATTGAAAATCGTCACCGACGTTTCCGCTCGGGCACGTGATCTGTGCGTATTTGGGGGTCAAAGCCGGCTCCGTCGCCGCGGCCTTGATAGGGGCGGCAGTCATTCGTTGATTGCGCGCCTCGGGGTGCGTCGAGGTCTGACGAGATCCAACACCCGTCGGAACCAGACGTAGCACATTCCTCTCAATCCTAGTCGCTGCTTTACGAAGAACCAGCCATCGATCTGCGAGCGCAGGCTCGGCTTCCACGATACCTGGATGTGGCTACGTTTCCGTTGCCCCTCCGTCGCAATGTACGGCCTGCGCCAAGCTGCCTGAATGGTCGATACTGCTTTGCAGTGTTCGCCGACAAGCGCGGGATAGACGCCATACACTTCCAGCCCTCTTAGCCAAGCGTACCTAAACTCCATGTCGACCGGACGCATACGAGGCGCGGGCGTCAGAAGCTTCGCGCATCCCGATCGGCTGATCAGATAAGCTGCCGTGTTTGCCGGCAGGCGCGCGTAGCGTACGAGCGACCGTCCGTCATCGATGTTAGCAACGGGATACGATGGCCTTT